>NZ_JAFCXH010000006.1:0-281201 GCF_049898225.1 Pseudomonas sp. DSP3-2-3
CCTGCGTCGCTGCCTGCCTTTGGGGTGGCCGGATGTGCGTGGAATGGGTGGCCGGGTCACCGTGGAATAGGTGGCCGGATGTTCATGGAATCAGTGGCCGGATGGCCGTGGAATACGCATGCTGCCTGTCGAAAGGTTACGAAACCCGCACGATTCTCTGTTTCAGCTTTCCTCGCGACCATAGGGTCAGCACCTGAGAGATGTAAGAGTCTGGCCTCCCGATGACGCTCTCTGGCCAGCGCCAGTGATACCTCCGGGTAAACACCGAATGCCATTACTTTCTCCTTGGCGCCAAAACGGTATTTCCAACGCCAGTAACGTGCGCCTTTTGGCGTGACCAGCAGATACAGCCCTCGACCGTCGGCAATTTTCCGAGGTTTATCTCCGCCTTTCATATTACGTACAACCGTGTCCTTTAGATTCATACATGCCTCGCGGTATCTGGCCTAACTCCCGATATGGGGGTATATGAATTGCAAACAGCGAAACGTCATATAAATACCCCCACTTGTACCCCCGGAAATTTAAGGCTGCCTCCAACCCTTGTAGAACCTCGCAGAACGTAAAACAGTATGAACTACCAATTAAATCAATCGGTTATACCATTCTAGCGAACTTCTACGAACGCCCTAGAAAGTCCCGAAACCAACACTATTGATTCTTCTTGCTGATAAGCAGGAAGAATTCTTGAATCAGGCGCTCGCCGGTATCGCCGTTGTACGCGCCAAAAATTGCCCCGGCCAAGTCCGTAATCCATGGAGCACAGGACTCGCCAATCAGAGGGCTACCTGGTGCATCCACAATCTTCAGGTCGTTCAAGACCTGCATGCATGCCTCTGCCTCAGCTGGAAACAGAGGCGGGAACGGCACAAGTGACTGGCGGTTGACGATTCGCGACTCCCAATCGGGGCACGACGTGTCCCAAGTAGGTTCGCTCAATTATTTCACCGATCGTAAATGGCTAGGCGGCGGCGGGGATGCACCAAACTTTCCTTTCGATGCGGATTTGGCCGCGTTTTCCTTTTCTTCTTTCTTGCCGCCCTCGCCTTTGCGAGGATGAATGAACGGCATCAAAGCCTTCGCTGCATCGACACGTAGCTTCGAGTCAGTCTCGAAGTCGTTCATCGTGGCGAGTAAGAACTCCTTGGGATCAGTGAAGCGAATGGCTTTGCTGAAATCGAAACTTGCATGGCCATTGTCCTGCTCTGCTTCTTCCTTCGGATCAGCCCGGCTTGCTGCCGCTTTTTGCGGCGCATCGCCTTTAACAAGTTTGTTAACTTTTTTGTTAACTTCTGGGGCTCCCAGCGCGGCCATGACATAGGGATCTTTTGCGAGTCGCGCACCGGCTTGGGGAGCGCTGGACGCCGCATACCCTGCGGCTACCGCTGCATCTTTATTAGACGCACCTTCCCTCTTGGCAGAGACGAATGCCTGCTTTTTTGGGGTCAGTGCCATTTAACAAAAAACCTATGAGGGGGAAAAAATCTCTACGTGCGGTCGGGGGCGGTGTCCAGCACGAAGGGTCGTACGGTTTGGACCCGCCCAGACAGGGCTGTGACGTGCCACACCAAAATGGTGCGTTTCCTCCCGATAGTAGCACGCCATTGACGTGCTTCTACCATCCTCCGCCCTGCGCCGCCTCTCTCGCCGTCTTCGCCTGGTGGCAAGGGACACACAGCGCTTGTAGATTGGCATCGTCATCAGTACCGCCCTGGGCAATGTTGACGATGTGGTCTACCTCCAGATCCAGCGTGACGATCTGACAGCCTTGGCAGGTGTACTTGTCGCGCACCAAAATCAGTTCGCGCTTTCGTCGCCAAGGGCGGCCGCCCCGTCCTGAGCCCCAGCCGCGCTCGCCATCGGGGCTTGTTGCCGTCCCCAACTGCCGACCCTGAACCTCTTTGAAGCGGGGCTTGATTGTGGTCAGCCTGCCCATGACTCAACCTCCAAACGCGCGCATCATTTGCCGACTAGCCTGACCATTTCACCATCGATGGCAAACTCAACCCGGAGCACGGCAAAGGAATCAGCTTCCTGATGCAGTGACACACGCATCTGACCCCCGAGTACCTCGCCGCTGAAGGCGTCGTGCAAGCAGACGTGAATGCCGTCCTGCTTGATGAGCAACGGCCGGGCCGAAAGCAGATAGCTAAGGCGAGACTGATCAGACCGTTTCATCAGCAGTCACCTGCTTGATCTGGATGGCCAGCAGCGTGTCGAGATGGGCAGACATGCGGCGGTACAAGTCAGAGACAGGCACATCGCCAGCCATTGTGTGTATGACTACGGCCCCCTCCTCGCGCTCGTCACGCATGATGCGGGCTGTTGATTTGATGGCCTGCTCCAACAGATCAAGCGCGAAGCTCATCGCCTGACCCTGTATTGCCTCGACCTTGTCGATGGCCGACACCAACTGTGAAGTATCGATACTGATCTTTATCTCGCCGTTCTTGCTTGTGGTTGGGACACCTTGCTCACGCAAATTGAAGATGGTGTCAGCAATGCGGGGCTTCAGCAGTTCGTGACCAAGATTCTTCTCGATGGACAGTTCGTGCGATGTGATTTGCGCATGCATGCCGTACTCGCCACGGAGAGCGCGGGCCAATAAATCCAGTACATGCGACTTGCCTGAGCCGGTCGCACCAATAACTACGATATCGATTACCTTGGTCATAATGCTCACTCGACTGTTGCGTGAGGCCAGATGCCCTGGGCGAATGCCAGTGCTCCAGCGTGGTCGTGGTCTTCTTGCATGATCATTGGGAATGGTGGATAGCCTGGGGTGGTGACGTGCCAGGATTTCTTAGGCATAGACTTGCCATGCGCAGTAGATGACCAGTGCAGCGACCTCAACGAGGAACACGAAGCCAAACACCATCATGATTTTCGGGACGTTAAATGGCTGCATTCACATCACCTCGCGCCACGAAACGGCGTATGTGAATTTGTGGCGCGGGCTATCTGGCCTGAGCCGCGGAGTAAGCAGCTTCACAGGCGAGGCCAGCTATTCGGCTTCGATCAAGCGCTGCTGCCAGGCTTCCCGCTGTTTCGTCAGCGCTTCGACGCAGCTCGGCGAGCACGACGGTGAGGTCGGCTCTTGCCTTGCCTCCGATGGGAATCGGGGCAGTACAGGGCTTTCGGGCGGCAAGCAGATCGGTGATACGTTGCTGCAGGCTGTCAGCGCGGCCATCAGCAATAGCGACAGCAGCCGTAACGTGCGCGGTCTTGGCTTTCGCATCGTCGGCTACCTGATCAATGTCTTTCGTTATTTGGCGCTGTAGACGCAGGGTGTCGGCCAGAGAGGTGGCCTTTGCCTGGGCAGTGTCACGCTCCAGCGTCACGGCAGCGCGATCAGCTTTTACGCTGTCGAGTCGCAACGCTAGAGATCCGGCAGATCCCAACAGAGCAAGGATGATCCAAGCCCAGATCGGCACCAACTTGAGGGCGGCGATCATGGGCTTTGCCGCTCTACCGCCTCATTGACCTTGTCGGCCGCCTTGCTCGCGGTGTCTGCTGCCTGGACGGCGCTGTGTGATGCCTCTTGCACCTTCACTGCGGCGTCCTGGGTTTTCTCGGCCAGCTTGGTCAGGCGTAGATCGCGACTGCCCATGGCGGCGTCATACGCGGCGCGCACCTCGGCAAGCTGTTTGGTTTGCTCGCTACTGGCTGACCAGACACCGGCTTGATAGCCGAGGGTCAGGCCACCCACCACCAGCAGGGTGGCAATAACCCATACCTCGGCTCGCTTCCACCAATGGCGGGCGATGAAGTTGATTGCGCATCTGTCCATCAGTTGAGCCCTCCCAACCTTGTACGAAGATGAGTGATCTCGTCGCTCTGCTGGGTGACTCGCTGTGTGAGCTGAGCAACCTGGCTGGTGAGGGCTTCGATCTTCCCTTCCATCCGGCCAACTGCGGCGACGGCATCGTTACGCTCTTTGGCGAACTGGTCGGCTCGGGCTTCGGCGGCGTTTGCGCGGGCGCGCTCTGAGTCGAGCAGCTCATTCAAGCGCCGGACGGTGCCAATGTCGGCGTTATCCATTGCCCGGTCAGCGGCGTCCTTGGAGAGGAATTTCCTCAGCCATAGGAAACCACCGAGCAATACAGTGCCCGTACCGCCCAGCCAGGTAGCTGTGCCTGGGCCGAGGTCGGTTGGGTCCATCTGTTACTCCAGAATGCAAAAGCCCCGGCATTTGCCGAGGCTCGAAATAGATGCTTGTCTTTAAAGCGGGTTGCTAGAACCGGTGATACGACGCCGTAGCTGGCCTATTCGTGGGAATCGACATACAGCCGCTTCACGAATTCAACTTCTTCAGCAGTCAGGGTGCTAAATGGCGAACCTTCGCCAGTTCTATGGCTTTCGCGACTAAGCGCGGCACTCCATGCGAGCTGCCATATAGTCCACTCCCGATCAGTAGCCGCATCTAAATATCCGTCGTCTGAACGGGCAAGCAAATCCCTGGATCGGGCAGTCTCAAACTTGTCACGCATTCTTGAATTCCATGCCTGGATCGTTAGCTCACTAAGAATATCGGCCTTGAATTGGTAACTTGAGGCGTACCACATAAAAAAACTATAGCTTCCATTCCGACGGTCACAGGACGAACGACAGGAAGGCGATACCGTGTCCAGGCCCACCCGAAGATCCACCCTGGCAGTAGTCTGCACACAAAACAAATATAAAACAAAACTGTTGTACTAAAACAAATATGTTGTAGAATGGATCGTCCCAACAACGAGGCGAGGTGATGAAGTTCAGCGAGTTCAGACGATGGTTGAAGGCCCAAGGGGTGATCTTCGAAGCAGGCAAAGGAAGCCATTTCAAAGTCACCGCCCCAAACGGCAACAAGACTACCTTCGCGGATCACGGCAGCAAGGAAATGCCAGAACCGACCCGAAAGGCGATCATTAAACAACTGGGGCTCTGAGAGCCCCTTCACCACATCTGAACGCTGAACGATCACCTCCGAGGAGTGACCATGTACAACTATGCAATCCGCTTTGAGCAAGACACCGCGCCGGGGCTGGCAGTCTTCTGCCGGGATCTGCCAGAGCTAAACAGCTATGGCGATGACCGCGAGCACGCGATAAGTGAAGCCGTTGATGCAATCGAGACGGCGCTATCGATTTATGTCGATGAGCGTCGGGCAATCCCTGAAGCCACCCCGGCCCAAGATGGCGAGCATGTCGTCTATCTGCCAGCCGTCACAGTGGCGAAGATCGTGCTTTGGAACACCATGATGGAGCGTGAGATGCGCAAGGCTGATCTGCGCCGCCTTCTCGGCGTGCACCAGGTACAAGGCGACCGGCTCGTCGACTTCCTGCACACATCCAAGATGGAGCAGATCGAAGCTGCTCTTGCCGCCCTAGGCAAGCGCTTGGCCGTTTCGGTTGAGGCTGCTTGATCAGGTACGAATAAGGCCCTCGTTGAACTTGCAGGCAGGGGTTCCGAGGGATTTGAATCAGCTCCGGCAGCACTCCCAGCTCGGAGCAATGGGTGTGGCGGAGCCGAAAACGTAACGCCCCGCTCAAAGACGTGGCTGAATGAATTCTGTTTACTAAGTACTGATTACTGCTGGGCTCCGCTCGTAAATGCGCCAGGTCACAGCCTAATCGACTAGTACTGAAAATAGTCCGTGCCCAAGCGATTCCCGTAGCGCCGGCATAATTACACGCATAATCGGGAGGAGGCCCGATGAACGAGCCTCCCCCGATCAGAGCGGACTTTTAGGCTGCTGGAAGCAGGTCGTAAGTGATATATGCGCGAGAGTTTTCACCCTGCGCCATGGCAACCCAAAGGCCTTGACCCGCCGGGATTGTCACTGAAAACGGCAGAGTCGCGGATGTGCCTTGGAAGCCGCTACTAGTCGGAACGGTGCCTCGTACGGAAAGAATGACCGGTACGTTTACTGCCCGATAATCAGCCGGAGCCGTCGGGCCGGTACTCAGAATTCCGAACGCCGCCCCGGTATGCATTGTGGCGGTGCGAATGACAGCTCCGTTCACATTCTGCGCTGGTGTCAGCAGCACTTCTTCGCCGTTAGTTGCGATGGATTTGAAGTTTGCACCAATTTGTTCAGCCATTGTATTCACCTATTAAGTCGAATGATTTTGTGCGGAGGATTCCGCTTTCATGTCGCTCAAAGGCGATGACTCGGGGCTCGTGGCCCTCACATGATTCAACGTCCCGCAACGGGAACATTTGATCTGGAGTTCGGTGTACTCACCCACTCGGGCAAGAAGTCGTTTGCAATTTCCACATCTGCAATCTTTCAACATCTGCAATGCCTATTGATTTCTGCTAGTCTCCGCCCGCTCTCGCGAGAGTGAGGGGGTCTTGGCTGGCTTGCAGGCGTGTTCTGCGATCTGGTGGCTTCAGGATGTGTTCGCGCACAACCTGGAGTCGCCCTCTCTTTTTTCGCTACAACGCAAAAGCCCCGAACGATGTCGGGGCCTTTTAGTTTCTGATGGGCACAAAAAAGCCCGGAACGATGGCCGGGCTCATTTAGTCGAATGTCATAACGCGCAAAATCGACATGATGGGGCTAATTTATGATCATTTCGCCACTACGTCAAGCAGCGTCGATAAATATCTGCTCCAAGTCGAAAAGCTCGGTGGCGTGGATCACTGCAGCCTCCTCCAGCGACTCAAGACGTTTGGCTATTCCGCTCTTCCAGCGGCGGCGAGTCGACTCAGGCTTTCCCTCCACATCCCATGTGTTCATGTCATAGAACTCAGCGGGTAGCACGATCATGTCCGTTGAGCGCTTCGCGGTCTGCACGCCTTTCAATTTCGGGATAGCCCATGCGGTCAGCGCTTTATAAATGAAGAGCTGCGACGCGGGAGATGTTATGCGGCAGACCAGACGGCCAATTGCGGCAACCTTGTTCGCCTTGTGCGTGGAGTACTTCGCTACCAGCACGTCCCACTGCGCCGGGGCCAGCTCCCGATGGAGCAGCGCATAGAGGCAGCAGTCATAGTCGAACTTGTCCCGCACCGAGATGGAGCTGCCGTTCCCACCATGGCGCAGGTCGGCATCGATAAGCTTTTGCCAACTTTGCTTTGTGCTGTTGTCGATGTTATCGGCGGCCAGTACGCGTACCAGGGTGCCCATCACGTCTTTATAGATGCTCATCGCTTAATCCCCTGTGTAATTCGTGCCGCCGGCACCGCGGCGGTTGTTTTGTTCGTATTGCTGCTGAGCGCCCGACGCGTGACCGGCCAATGCCAGATCACGAGCCATGGCACGCAGCTTCATATTCATTTGCAGCACCAGGTCAGCCAGTGGCAGCGCCTCCCCTGTTTCGGCACAAACCCAGCCCGACGCATTGCAAGTAGCGCAATCCAGTTCGTGGAACATGCCTGTGACCAGCCCGGTACCGCGACAGTCGAGGCATTCCCGGAGCGGCCTCATCACCTTGCGGAAGGCGGGGCCGTGGCTCTTTTTCATTGAGCCCGCAACGCCGCGATCTGCGACATGAGCTGGTCGATATCTTGCTCAGCTTGGTGGAGGCATCGCCGAATCGTTTTGAGGGTGTCTTCGCTCACCTCATGCCGACATTCGATGGTGCGTTTCTCGGCGCGCAGCGCCTTGTTTTCAGTTTTGAGGCGGTCGCTCTCGGCGATCAGGCCCTTGGCGCCCTCAGCAAGGGTCTTGTGGAATTCGTCGGAGCAGAAGCGGCGATCATTTAGCACGCGATCAATCAGCTGCTTAAGGTCGGCCAGGTCGGCCAGGTCGGCAATTTGCCCTTGATTTGTCATTTTTAAACCTCGCCTATGGTTGTTTCTTGGATAGGGTTGCAGCCCTTATTAGCCGTGGCTTCCAGCCCATTACCAGAATCTCCCAATCTAAAGCGGGTCAATGCGTGAATCATGGTCAGCCCCTTCTCATCTAGATGGGCGTGCCACTTCTCCAGCGCCTCACGCTTGCGGGCCATCACATCGGATTGGATGTAAACCTTCACGTTGTGGCCCATGGCGTGGTTGATCAGTAGTTCACCGATCAGGTGGTCCACGCCTATGTCTGCCCAGCCAGTGCGGGCCACCTTGCGCAGGTCATGGCTCGTCCACTCACCCTTGCCCAGTCGAGCGAATACGGCGCTGGCCTGGCCCTCGCTGAGTGCCTTGCCGCTGCGGGAGGGGAAGAGAAGCTGTCCGTCATAGCCCTGGCTCTGCTGATACTTGCGATACTGGATCAGCACCTTGCGCACCTGCTCCGTCAGTGGCAAATGATGCTCAACGCCAGTCTTAGTGTGCTCGGCCGGAATGAACCACTCATGCTCGGCCAGGCTGATATGCGCCCAGCGTGCCTGACGGGTTTCCCCGATACGCGTACCGTGGCAGAGCATCATCAGTGCCAGCAGACCATCGGATGGATTGCTCGCAGCCACTGAGAGCAAGTGCGCGATAAGCTGCTCTAGCTGGGCGCCGCGAAGCCGGGAAGGCTTGATGCCGACCTTGGCCTTGGAGAAGTCACTGAACTTTATGGTCGCCATCGGATTAGAGGCGATCAAGCCGAGCTTAAAGGCTTGGCGGAACGCCAGGGCGAGCAACTGGAACACCAGCCTCACGTAGTCGATTGAAATGCTCTCCTGCAAAGGCCACATCAGCTGGCTATCCAGCATGGCTTTGTCGATGGCTGTCAGCGGTGTGTCGCCCAAGCGCGGAACGAGGTGACACTTGATCGCCGACGCGCCGGTCTTCTTGCGCTTCGCCGACAGACTCCGGTCGCGGGCCATCCGGTCTGCGTACCAGTCCAGGAGCTCGCCGGTTGTCACCCACTTCGACAAGTTCGAACCAGCACCATCAGCAAGGCGCAGGCGGATACCTGGCAATGCCGCAACGACCTGCTTGGCGCTCAGATCGGGGAAGCTGCCAACGAGATTCCATTTGCCCTTGGCGACCAGGTACCACGAAGCCCGTGCACGGTCCCGGGTGAAACGCAGGTAAAGCCCGCGATTTTCAACGTCGCGCAGATCCCGCTCACTACCCGCAGCTTGGCGTTTGATTTCGGCGTCGGTGATGCGCACGGCGGCAGTCATGCGGGCACTACCTGAGACAGCTCGTCAGCAGGAGCGAAATCGCCGCGCAGGGGCATCAAATGGCGCTCGTCAGCAAGAACCCATCCTGTGCTGCCGCACCATGATTTCAACCCTTCACCAACAACGAGCCACGCCGGGCCATCGGCCGCGTTCTGGACTCGACGTCCATCAGCCGGATCAACCCATGCGCTGATGTCCTCTAAGCGCAGATACTCGATCAGCTCACATTGTTGGCCGATGTTATCCGGCACGTTAAAGGCACCAACGATCATTGCCAGATCGCCCGACTTGAATTGATGGCTCATGGTTGGACCTCAACGTAATCAGAAATACGAACGCGGACAGCACCACCCTTGATGGTTTCGCCGCTGATCTGCAGCTGGGTAACAAACCTGCTGTCGTCGATGCCCAAGGCCTGGGCCACACCGTCACGGCCGGACTTGAACGCGGCAATGCAGTTGTCATCGTCCCGCCGCCGGCGATCTGGCGGGATGAATTCGAGCGACAACAGCGCGCGGCCAGCGGGCACTGGCAGCCCAGCGTTGCGGCACAGCAGGTAACAGGTGTTGCGATACGCCTTTGCTGCTCGGCTTTTGGTGGCCCAGTGCGTCCGGGCATTGGGGCTCAAAACCTTTGGCGGCCACGGCAACGTTAGATCGATCATGCAGCCCCCTTAACGGTGAGAATTCCGACCCTGATCAATGCTTCGTGGGTTTCGGCAATGGCACGCGGCATGTCCTGCCAATCGATATCGCCCGCACCCCGTCCATCGATCACGTCGTGGCACGAGCTGCAGGCGTACACCGCGACAGTGTCGAAGCCCTTCATGCCCATGCCTTTCTGCCCACAAGGCAAGTGAGCAAGCACGGTCGTTTCCGGGTTGTGATTGCAAGTTCCTGGGATTCGGACAGTGCAGTCTTGGCCGCTGGCCGAGGCGCGGAGTTTCTTCGAGGTCACGCGCATACCGGCTTCCCCGTGACAACATCAACGACTTCAAAGGTGTTCGGCCACATCCAGGCCCCGTAACGCCGGGCCATTCCCGCATCAACGAACAACGCCAAGGCATGGTCAGGAGTCGAGCCCAAGTCAACCTTGAAAGAGCAGCAGAACACCGCAAAGCGGTAGGTATCGATCTCGGGAACAGCCAGACGCCGATCAACCACGTTGACCTCCACGGCGGGAGCGCAATTCGGCAAGGGCGTTGTTGCCCACGGCCAGGGTGATGACAGGGGCAGGTCCAGCAAGCTCGGCTACTGGCAGCGGACCGATGTCGTCGCCGCGCCAAACCTTGCAGACCTGGACCATGTATCGCTTCTCGAAGCTGGTCAGACCCAGTTCACGGTTCAGCAACGGCAGGCTGTGAAATCCTGCTGCCGCAGTGGCGTGGTATACGGCCGGGTGAAACCACTTTTCACGACCGCGCATCGCTGGATGGCAGTTCCGCAAGGCCTGCTCATATGCCGCTTCAACGGTGGGAAGACCGATCATTTCTGGCGTTGGCACGCAGCCCTGAATAAATTTGCCAACGCTCGGGATGAAGTCGGATGCCTCGGCCCGGCAGCGAGTCAGGCCAATATCGATCTGCTCCTGAGTGCAGATGCCGTTTTCGATGAAGCCCTGCAACCAAGTCTTTTTCGATTCCAGGTAGGACTTCTTGTCGGGCCAGGCCTGGCGCCACGCTGTGCGAATCGAGCGCAATTCCTTGAACAGGTGGTTGATCACCTGCCCAGTCTCCCGCGCCCGATCCTGCTGAGCCTGGGCGGAAACCTCAGTGCCAGACTCGATGAATTCGCCTGCATGAACCTTGCTGAGCGCCGAAGCGGCGTAAGCGGAAACCTGCTTCATGATTTCACCCCGTACATCCAGCTGGTGTCGTCGTCATCGATGTTTTCGAGTGTTGCTGAGCCTGCGGCCTTGGTGCGGTCGCGCTTGATCCAGGCAGCCAGCCGATATGACCAGCCGGCAGAGCTCTCAACCGTCGAGCTGCGGGCTACCCAAAACCCCTTGAAGCTGGCGATCAGTTCAGGGGTCGCGGCGTCAGCAGGAAGCGCGGCGATTTTGAGCTGGGCCGTCAGCGATTTTTCAGCGGGCTCCCAGTCAGCGAACATGGCGAAGCGTTGGCGATCATCGAGAGGCTCCAGGGCTTTTCGATCCTGCTCGTCGATAACGTCCGAAATCTCGCGCTGCTGCAGCTGTTCGGTTACTTGATGGTTAAGTGGTGTATTGGGTGCAGATTCTGCACCCCGTTCTGTCGAAATCTGCACCCCGTCCTGTTGTAGGTTGCACCCCGTGCCGTCATCTGCACCCCGCTTTGACCGGGGTGCAGAATTTGCACCCCGTGACAGGTGGAGGTCATACACCACGGGGCGTCTGTCGCGCTCGTCGATGTAAACAGCAGCAAGAGCCTGATTGCCTCGGACGATCCAACCGGCCTCGCGCAGAAGCTCAAGTTTGTAGCGAACAGTACGCTCAGAAAGGCCTGTGTCTTCGCTCAGCGTGGAAGCCGCCGGGAAGCAACCGCGACCATCAACGCCAGCGTAGTTGGCAAGACATAGCAGGACATGGCGGGCAGATGAATCAGAAAGGTCAGCCTTGCGAATTTTCATCGCCCAGGCCATGGCTTGAACGCTCACAGTGCAGCTCCAATATTTTTTTCGGCCAGATAGGTAAGGCCTTTCGGGGTGATCAGGGGTTGGTACGCGGCTCGCTCTGCGCCCGTCTCGGCGTCCGGCTTCAGCTCTGTGACCTTGTGGACCATGAAGCCCTTGGTCAGCTGGGGCTGATAGGCAGTCCAGCGTTTCGAGCCACCGCGATGGAATATCCAGCGGTGCGCCTGAAGCCATGCAAAGAGCTTTGGTGGGGAAAGCTGAAGGTGCTTGGCGGCATCGCTGATGCAGATAGCGCCACCAGCGGCGGCAAGCCGATTGATCGCCGCGACCTTTGGGGCCTGATGGTCGACAACCTGCTGAAGGCGCTGGCTCTCTTTCGCCTGGTCCGCTGCAACCTGAAGAGCTTCCGCGTAATTACTTGGGATGCGCGGCGTGCCAGTAGCCTGATCTTCAAGCTCTTGCCATCGATCCACCAACCGCGCAGTAAACTCCGGACTCAGCTGAGCAACGACGACAAAGCTGTCACGCTTGCATAGCCGGTAAACGGATTCGGTACGCGGGCGCCCGAGGGAATCGTTATTTTGTTCATCCCCCATTGGGGGTTGGACGATTGTCCCTCGCTGGACAAGGCGCTCTATCGACTGCTTGACCTTGTCATGCCGAGAATTGAGAAGCTCAGCGATCTCGCGGGAAGACATGGACTGCCGCGTCATATTCTGGCGAAGCGGGAAAACTGACGAATCAGGTGCCCTATTGCTCTGGGTGTTTGTGGTGTGCATAATCGGACCTCACAAAGTGTTGTTAAAGAAGCCGGGTCTCTACCCCGGCTTTTTTTATGCCTGCGATTCAGGCGGCCTTCAGCGATTCACGAAGGACGTGCAGCGCGTCTATGGCTTCTTGAATTGCTTTGTCGCCCTGAGCCTTTTCGTGCTGGCTGATGTGGTTGTCAGCGGTTGCATCGAAAATCAGGCGGCCAACGTCACCGCACTCGGCGGTCAAGTGGCACAAGGCAGTCATCAGGGGTTTCGGGGACGGACGTTCGCGGGAGACCAGATCGAAGCCAAACGAATCAGCCCAGGCAATTAGCGGACGGAAGTCCTGGGTGAATTTCATGATCCGGTGCAGTTCAGGCACGTTCATGTTGTGGCTTTCGTAATCGGGGTTCGCCTTTTGCGAAAGCAAAGTCCGAGATGTGAAGCTCGCACCCTCTGCCAAAGTCTTGGTGCCGACCTCGTCAACTACGTCGTAGATCGCTCTCATCAACGCTTGCATGTAACACCCCGGAAATCGTTACGTGGCATGGCGCCACTACTTTGGAGAAACTGTGTTCATCAACTGATCAGGGATGAACCCATGACCTTTTCCAGTCCCTTTTTAGGGACCCAAATCCTGAAAGCCTATTGCCGGTCATTGCGGTCCCTAATCAGGGACCCACTTCTTCGCTTCTGGGCGGATCGGGAACACGTTGGCGGCTGGCGACCCATGGACCGGATCAGTTGCTTTCTGCGCGTCTTCCAGCGCTCCAATCACTTTCTTGAAAATATCCCTAAGCAGGCTTTCTCCGGTGGTACCGGCGTTACGGCCGACCCGGTCAAGAATCGCCATGTCCTTACTGCTCAGTTCCACTTCTGGCTTTACTACGTTCACCAGGCAACCTCTCTTCTTGGCTTGTTGCTAGGCCTGTTTTTTTTCCAGCCAGTCAGGCAGTTCGCCCGTCTGCTCAACGACCTCAATCACCGCCTTAATGATTTCGCGACTGAGAACGCTGTGCTGCAGCTTGAATCGCTGAGAGATCGCCCGAAGACGGTTGAAGTCCTCATCGTCCAGTCGGACCTTCACTTGGTGTTCGTGCCGATGGGGTTTCTCGTCGTAGGCCATGAGTCGATATCCAGTAATGAGCTGTTACGCAGCGGACTTCTGAGATGGAAAAGGCCGGGATTCCTGGGCTGTAAAGCTGCCGTCGTCGCACTGAGTGACAACCACGTCACGGCCTACCCGAATGGCCTTACTCAAAGCACCCTGAGTTACGCCGAGCATCTTTGCGGCCTTCGTGTGGCCGTGCTCTGCGGCAAATTCTGTTAGCGGGATACGGCGCATTGCGTCGTCCTCCAATCAATTACGTATCCCCAGTATGACCGCCGGTATTGTGGCTAGTCAATACCGGCGATATTGGCTCAGCGAATACCGCAGGTATTAACATCGCGCGATGAAAAAAGAATCCCGAAGACTGCCGCTTGCCGACTGGCAGATGGAAGATAGCGACCGCCTGAAGGAAATCTTTCAGAAGAAGCGTGCCGCCCTGAATTTGACCCAGGAGAAGCTGGCAGATGCACTTGGAGATGGCGTAACGCAAGGTGCGATAAGTCACTTCATGAACCGCCGCACCGCCCTGAGCCTCAAGGCCGCCGCGGTGTTCGCGCAGGTCCTCGGCGTCAACGTATCGGAAATTAGCCCCACTCTTGCTGACCAGCTCAAAGGAATGGCCTCATCCCTCGATATGAGTGACGGCGCGCCAGGGTCTGGGAAGCAAGGCAAGCCAGCCCCCGCTGCCAATACCCCCTTCCCCGCCGGCGAAGACGTTAGCGATGATCGCGATGAAAAATACGCATTCATCCCACAATATTCTGCAAAGGCAGCAGCAGGCTTTGGTCACGAGAATCCACACGTCGAATCCCTCGCCACCCTAGCCTTCAAGCGCGAATGGCTAAGGATGAAGGGCGTCAACGAGAAACACTTGATTGTGATCTACGCCGATGGCGACAGCATGTGGCCAACGATTAACGACCACGACGTGCTTCTGCTGGATACGTCCAAGTCTGAGCCTGCCGATGGACAGGTGTTCGTACTGACCAGCTCGGACAAAGGAACGATCGTGAAGCGACTGATTAAAACCCCCCTGGGCGGATGGATCATTCGCAGCGACAACGATGACTGCGACGACTACGCCGACGTCATGCTTACACGCAGCGAGGTGAACGAGCACCGGATCATCGGAAAGGTTATCTGGCGCGGCGGGGATTTGTAGACTCACTTCCTTCTCGGGAGGGCATCATGAGTATCAATAAGCCTTCAAACGACATGCGCATGGATCTGGGCAAAGCGGCGAAGAAGCTTAGACGCACGTCGATAGGCCTGCTTGGAATGGCTGTGCGACTGAGCGAAGCAGGTCTCGAAGCCGAGTCACTGAAGCTTCTCGCGATGGCCCGCGACCTGAACGAGATCGAGGACGCGGCCGCTGCCTACGCCAAGGAAGTCGGAACAGGAGTAGTGGCGCGTTCCAGTATCAACTGAGGTTGCGCGACGGCATCTATAAGATCAGGAGCCTTATTATGAGCACCGAGATTGCCAGAACACACATGGTTTCAGAACTTTCTAGGCTCGCAGAGGATTTCGAATTTTCTGCTGCTGGCTTGGGCAAGCTCCGGGAAGCTGAAGGGTTAATGGATGCCGAAACATCAGACCTGATAAAGCAACTTCGTTACACCTCAGCTCAATTAAAGATTCTTGCTGGTGAAGCCGACAAAGGCGTCAAGGGTAACGGCACTGCTGAGTAGATGGCGCAGCGGGGATTCGTAGCCCGTAACGAATCACAAGCTAGGGTGGCAGAATCAATGGGAGATGACATCCAAGGTCTTGATGGGGCGAGAACGGCCCAGCAGGAGTTGTTTTTCGATCTTGAAGACTCTGCCGCAATACTCGGATGGTCTGCACTTGAGCTGGACAGCATCGCCATGCGCATCGACGCTGGCGGTGATGCCGAAGACGCCGCGGCCCTCCTCAGCATATACAAGCTGCTTAAATCCGAGCAAGGTAGGATTTCAGCGTACGCGGATGAAGCGAAAGGCGGCCGGATCGTCAGGGTCGGGCTTGAGTAGGCGGCGTGGCGGATTGCGGGAGACGGTTATAAGGCTAGTGGAGGCAAGTAACGACATCAGCTTAATTTTTAATTGACAAGTGAAAAAAACGCATGGAACGCATTGAAAAAATCAAGAATTTTGACCATCCATCCTCTATACCTGTATTAACCTATGGGTTAATGTTGCGCCCAGCTTGGTGATGCAGTGAACCTAAAAATTCATTTTTCTCATCGCTGGCAGATAACATCTCCAATGGATCCTGACGGCCGCTCACAGGTCGAAGTTTTCATGGATGAGGTTGGACCCGGCTTCGAGGCCAACCTAAATGGCCTTCTTATTATGATGGAAAGGCACAGCAAGCTTGGCTCGGATGCGTTTAACACTGCCCAGTGTCATTACGTTGATCAGGGCGAGAGGATTTATGAATACATCAAGGGTCGGCTGCGGTTCTTCTGGTTCGAGGATGATGAAAAAATCATCATCTGCACCCATGGAATCGTTAAAAAGAGCCAGAAGACCCCGAGGCGTGAAATTCAGAGAGCGATTCGCGTTAAGGAGAGCTACGCGAGAAGCAAGACCCTGAATAGCCTTAAGTTTATCGAGGAGGACTAGACATGCTCAAATCGTTCAAGGAAAGAATTGCCGAGCTCAGGAAGACGAAAAGCTTTTGCCAAGAGCAAGCAAAGCTGGAATTCGTCGGCGGTATCACCCGCCTGATGAACGTCAGGGGCATCAACAATGCCGCGCTGGCAGAGCGAATGGATACCAGCCCCGCATACATCACTAAAGCCCTTCGCGGTGATGCAAATTTCACCATCGACTCGATGGTGAAAATTACGCACGCATTAGGTGGGCGGATCCATATTCATGTTGCAGACTCGGAAGCTAGTGTTAGGTGGCTCGAGCACTTCAACTGCCTGACTCATGATCAGCAGCCACCCGCCATCGCCAGCAAACCCCGCGAATGGATTGACGTTTCTAACTTTCTGGTAGAGATGAGAGATGAAGCGCGCGAAATTTACGCTTAACCACCTGTTTTACCCAGAACTGTCAGTTGACTCAAACCCTGACTATGATCCCAATGCAGCCGAATCACCTTCAGAGCCGACGGTGAAAATACTCCTGCATAAGACCGACGATGATCGGTATCAGGTAGGTATGAAGCTTAGCCTCATCGGAGAGACGCCTTCTGACAAATACACGATCGGCGCTTTCTGTGTTGCAAACTTTACCGTGGACGGTGATGTACCTGAAGACGAGCAGGCACGCCTGATCATGAAAAGTGGTCCGCACATCGTATTTGGCGCGCTGAGAGATCAGATCGCAACCGTCACTAGCCGCGGCCCGTGGAGCGAGTATTACCTTCAGCCGAAGATATTGGAACCTGAAGACTTCGTGCCCGAGGATGATCCCGCCAGCATGGATGTTGAATAACTATAAAGCCCGACCAAGCGCCGAGCTTTTTTCATACTCAGCTTTCACGACCTTTTCACGTCTCGGGCCGTATGGTCTATTCAGCTCCTTCAATACTTTAAGCCCGCCGATCCCTATCGCGGGCTTTTCTTTGTCCGCGATTCTTCAACGTGTCATGCCTGCCCTACGCTTTCCTCTCCTATGGAGGAAACGCCATGTCCCTGCCCGACGATCCAACCCCCGCCCTGCTCCACCGCCTAAACTTGAATATAAACGCACTCGGCTCAGCCATCGAAGAGATCGGCATCTGGATCAATCAGCGCGGATCTACAGAGGTGTCTAGAAGGATTGAACAGCAGCTTGACGCGCTTAACGAGAATGCAGACTTCATCGCCGAGGCCATGGCTGACCTATTAACGAGGTGGAAGCCCGAGAGCAAGATAGACCCGGAGGATCTGACGAGTTAGCACTCGAGTTTTAGCTATGAATGATGATTGGGGTGTATGGATAGGCGAACACAGATTCCGGAAGAGGCACAGAGCGGGCCGTCCATGGCCCGTTGCTAGCTGCTATCAGCGGGAAGGACTGGCGTAGCCGTAATTGATTCCGTAGCGTAAAGGCGAGGCACCAGCACCGTTAACCGGACCCGCCGAAGGGCTGGTGTCAGACCAGTTTTCGGAAAAAACACAAGCGCCGTCGCGGGCGGTCCGCAACAGGTCAGACTGGACAACCCCCACGGTCTGCCCGTACTTGCCGAAGGTGCAACTGCGGATCAGTTTGGAGCCGATGGAGTCGGAGTAGATATTGAAGCGGGCATTTGGTGCAGAGACGCCGTTACCGCCGAACTGGCACCCGGTAATAACCACGTTATTCGTGTTGCCTTCGTTGATAATGGCGTGATTTTCGTTATTCAAAAAGTGGCAGCCGTCGAAAGTCACGCCGTCAATGGCCTGGTTACCTTGAATCCAGACCGCCGCATTGCCCATGCTGGCAGACCAGCAGTTGTTAAACATCTGACCAGCCAGTTTGCGGGAGGTGTTGTTGCGGATGACGATACCAAATGGGCTGGTGTCAAACGAACAGGAATTGAAAAAGTTCCAAGTGTTGTCACGGGTTGGTTCGGTTTCAAGCAGCAGGCAGATGCCCGCATGGATAATATCGCAGTCCGAAATGACGCAGCCCTCGCCGAAGATGCGCAGGCCAAATTCGGGTTGCGGGAAACCTGCATCGGTATCGTATTTCAGGTTTTGCACGCGAGTCCCGACCACGTTACCCAACTGGACAGCACCCTTCACCATGTTGCGCATGGTCATATCTTTCAAGGTCTGCCAGACGCCGCCGGTTACGTCGATTCCGATATTTAGGTCAGACAAATAGCCGTTCTGGATGTGCACATATTGCGAGTAGATGGTGAAGCCGGTCTGTGGGGAGCCTGGGCGGTTACCGGTAATTTTCGGATTATTGATGGTGCATTTTCCCGCGCCTTCCAGCAGCGAGAACGCACCGATGCCGGTGACGTAAATCTCGGCATGGTTCAAGTTCACGGTAACGCGTTTGTTGATAACGACCGGGCCACCCAGGCGGTAGCCGAGACCCGCCTGCGGTGCCGGAAGATGAATCGTGTCGCCATCCTGTGCCGCATCGAAAGCGGCTTGAAACGCTGCGCGGTCATCCGCGCCGGTGCCATTAGCAGGGTTGTAGTTGCCTGTGGCTGAAATAGTGATGGTCATAGTTACCGCCTTATAAGTGAACGTCCGGTCAAATAGCCTTGACCTAGGGATTGATAGTTGAGATCTAACGCGTTTTTTTTTGCTCGATCGGCTTGGCTATCTGCACGCGTGATCAGCTGACAGCCGAACGCTTTGTGGGAGACCACACCTCATTCTCAGATTCGATAGGGAAGACCTCCATTGAATGCTGCCCCGGTAATTTTGCATTGACGCCCGGTGTAGCTGATTTTTCCCGGTAGCCGCCGATCGGGTTGCACTGATCGAAAGCGGAGAAGAGTACAAATGTACTCTTTTAATTGCACTCCTGCTACGAGCCGAATACTGTATGCATATACACAAACGGAGTATTTACTCATGGCAAAAGCGAAGCCAGCACCGAAACCTCCCTCCTCCTATGAGCTGCTGGGGATGCGGATCCAGAGAGCGATCAACACGCCTAAGGCCCAAATGGCGAAGTCGGTTCTACTCGAACGATCAGCCAACGATGACCAGGCTGATTGGGATCGTATCCTTGACGAGATCGCCGAAAACGAGAACGTGACCATCGCGCAGCGGGATGATGGCCTGATACAGCTGTTCTGGACTGTTCCAAAAGAAGACTGAATTCCGAGCCTTTCTGAACCCGGCCATTGCGCCGGTTTTTTTTGCGCCCTCTAAAATACACGACCGGAGGTATTGACCTGCGAAAATACCGGCGGTATTGTTGCTTTATCGCCGCTCAGTACCTGGTTAGGGACCAGCAGCGCTACCGCTCTTTAACAACGAAATCGTAAAACGCTGACGGCCCGCAAGCCTTAACGCATTGAACGTGGGCGATACCCACATTGATGCGCTGTATGTCCGAGCTACCGCCAGCCAAACCGTAAACGTATGGAAAAAAGTAATCGCCCAGCAGGGGGTGGCGAGTAACCCCAAGCCAGCAACACCGTTATGAATTAGCGATCCCGATAGCCTCGGCTGGGAACGCCGGACCTCATGCACCCTGCCCCACTCAGCCAGGGCATTCAGAGCTGTAGCGTGCATGTTGTAAGGACCTGTGATCCACGGCGAACAGATGCCGATTGCCGCCGTGAGTAGGAAGCTCGAAGCCCACACCGAAGACGACCGGCCAGCCCTGCAATCAGCAGCGGGCAACGGGCCACACCGATGACGCAGTAAGCCCGTTCCGACGCCAGTTGCGGGACCGGGCCACAGATCGATTCCTTGATTTGCTTTTGAAGGCGCTGATAGGAATCGGTTTGGATTTCACTGGCTGGCCTTGGCAACAGGGCCAGACGGGAAATCAACCGGAGAACCAAGTTATGGGCACTGAACAAAGAGCGCTCTTGCCGCGCTCAACCGACAACGCAGACAAGATGAACCTGCCGGAAGGCAAAACATGCGCCGACTGCGCGCACTGCCGCCGCTGCGCGTTGATGTTTGGCCATGTCCCCGAAGACGAGTCGTGCGACTGGAGTCCTTCACGATTTACACCGGTGAAGGCAGTGGCCTGAAATTTTCACTGATGCAGCTTGGCGACAGGCTGCATTGGGAAATCAACCGGAGCAGATAGATGGACCAATACGAAATGATGCTGAGTCGTCTCGGGACGGTGACCATCAGCAAAAGCGGTATCAGCGTTGAAGGCTTCCAGGGCAAGAACGCGACGTGCCGAGACGTCGCAATCATGGCAACAGCCTGGGCCATCGGTGAGCTTCAGCGGGAAATGCTGAAGACCATCATGAAGCCAGGCGGCGGAAACATCAGTGTCGACTGAACAACCAGCGCCACGTCAGCCTGACGTTAACTGCCCGAACCCTGGCAACGCGCCAGGCTGCATCGGAGTGTGATCCGTCCTGAAGATGCCACAGCAGGCCGAGGATGAAGCCAGCGATCAAGCAGCCCCTGGCGGTGAGCTTTTGCAGCGTTGCGAGTTGAACGGTGGGCTGTTGAAGAGACCACACCTCCGGATAGATCACACCCCGATGCGGAAGAACATCCCGGCAATGCGCCGGCCACCTGTATCCAGCCGTGCGACGGCTGCGCGCCGCGATACTCGCGTCATCAAAAGCAGCGCAAACAAGACTGCCGGCCCCGGCAGCCGATTACTTCCAGAGGATTTGCAGCCATGTAAACGATAAGTACCTGGTCTACTGCCTCACGCAGCACCAGCAGATTGAACGCAAAAAGCCCGGTTTCGACTGGGCTTTTTATTGCCTGCCTTTATTCGAGTGCGCGCTCGCAACAGCGCCCAGCCCAATAAAAGCAACCACCGAGGGATGTTTTATGCACGCTTCATTTCAAGAACGCTTTGACGAGCTTGGCGCATTGCTGACGCTCACCCACGCAGCGCGCGCTGCCGCTCACCTCCGCATCGGCCGCCCTGCACCGGCACGCCGGGTTCGCTATCAGGTAGTGACGAAGGCGCCCCAGGCCTTCCACATTGTGGAGATTGCCACCGGCAAGACCCGCGCCTGTCGTTTCACCTACGTAGAAGCGCTGGACTTCGCCATGCAGCTCGAAGCAAAGGCAAATCGGCTGTCGCTGCGTTTGGTTGGTGCGGCATGAACGTCGGCGTCCCAATGCCTGATCCGCGCGAACAGATCATCGCCACGCTCGGCGCCCAAATCGAACGCTACCTGGCCACCGGCAAGCGTGTACAGGACATTCCTACCGGGTTTAGCGCCAATGCGCCGCACCTTGGCACCAGCACTCACGCCGAGAAGCTGCGCGCTCGACGTGACGCCAACGCACCGGTGGTGAAAAAACACGCTGAATCCGGCAAGACCCAGGCCGAGACAGCAAAAGCCATGGGCATTCACATCAAAACAGTCGGCCTGATCGGCAAAGAGAACGGCATCAAGTTCGCTCCCGCACCGTGATGCGCCGTTTCAATTCCCGCGCCAACCAGCGGCGGCGCCCACTGTTTCTGGCCCTGCCGCCATCCGGAATTAAAGCGAATGACCAAGACAAAGAAGTCGCCGGCGGATCACTCCAAGGAGTACCGGCAGCGGGAGCTGGAGAAGGCCGCCCAGCTGGGCATCGAGAAGATAACCATCAACATGGCAGCCGGTGTGAAATCTGGGATGGCGGCTGCCATGAAGCGCAACGGAATCAGAAACGCGCAGGAAGCTTGGCAGAACCTCGGGCTTTACCTGATGCGCGCCAGCCCTGAAGAGCAAGACAAGATGTTGAAATCTGATTCGTCAGGTTTCGTTATCTCTTCGGAATTGGCGCCTCAGTTCGTGGAGGAATCGTGCAGAGAGCTGCTGCGTGACCCGGACCGAGTCTAAAACGCGCCCCTGCCATTTGGCAGTTGATAGTCATCGCAATATTGGATCCATGTTACATTTTTCCCAAGTTGATGCTTAGTTGCTGCCCCCTTAACGAGGACGGGCTGACTTTTATAAAGGAATGGGGAATTAAAAATGGCAGCGTCCACCTACGTTGATCAGATCCAGAAGTTGTACATTGCTTACTTTGGGCGGCCCGCAGACCCTGTTGGGCTTAACTATTGGGCAACCCAGGTCGATGCCGCGGGGGGCAATCTGTCCCTGGCTATTGCAGGTTTCTCGGCATCCCTGGAGTCGGCGATCGTATACGGAAGTACCAGTTCTGCCGAAAAAATCACCGCCATCTATCTCAATCTGTTCAACCGTACACCCGAAGCGGCGGGCTTGAGTTATTGGGTACAGCAACTGGATCAAAACACCCTGAGCCCGTCCAACGCGGCGTGGCAGATTTTGACCAATGCCGGTGCAGGCGATTCGCAAGCCGTTGCCAATAAACTCGCGATCGCCAATGCATTCACCGCGCAACTGGACACCGCCGCCGAGATCAGCGGCTATGGCGGCGCCAATGCCGGTGCGTTCGCCCGGCAGTTCCTGCGCACGGTGGATTCGACTTCGGCTTCAGTGGTTACGGCAACCGCCGGGCTGACCGATGCCGTCGCGCGCGCCACGACGCCCACCGATACTTCACCGGGCTCGCGGACTTTCACCTTTACCACAGGCGTCGACAACTTCTTCGGCGGCGACGGTAATGACACGGCGATTGGCGATGAATCGACCTTTACTGCCGGCAACTTTTTTTACGGCGGCGACGGCACAGACACACTGATCATGACGATGGCGAGCCTGCACCAACTGACCGGTAGCCTGCAGCATGTCGAAATAGTGAATATCACCTCCGCCAGCGGCGGGACCTTTTCTGCCCCGTCCGACGTCACCACCGTCAACTTGACCGTCGCAGGCAACGGCCTGACCACTCTGGACCCGGTTGCCAATTCCAGCGTCACCACAGCCGGCTCGGTGAATATCGTCGGCGCCGGGGCCAATTCCATCACCATCAAGGACAGCTCAGCCATCTTCATCAACCGTCCGGGTGAAGGCAAATTAGCCCTGACCCTGGACCATGTCAGCGCTCCCACCGCACAAATCACTGCCAGCGCGATACTGAACAGCCTGACCCTGAAGAACCAGCAGTCCGCCCTTTCACTGGACCTGAGCAGCGCAGCGTCCGCCAGCCTGGCGCTCAACCTGCAAGACGCCGGCTATGGCGCGGATGGCTCGGTTGTCGGCATTTCGATTACCTCCGGCACTATCACCAAAAGCCTTGCCCTTGCCGCGAGCGGGACTAAAAGCGCTGTCACCCTGGCAGGCAACGCCCTGGAAAATATCCTGATCAGCGGCAGCGCTGCCCTGGCGCTCGACGTATCTGCCCAAGGCGGCAGCGCGGCGGCGAAACTCAGCAGCATCGACGGCTCCAGTGCCACCGGCAACCTGTCCATCACCACCCACGCCGCCACCGCAGCGGGCGGCCAATCTGCGCTGCTCATCAAGACCGGCAGCGGCAACGACCTGATCAACGTTGCCACTTCCAGCCTCTCCGGCTCGCTGGCCGCGACCATCACCACCGGTACAGGCAAGGACACGGTCGATGTCAGCAATGCCGCCCTGGGCTCGCTCAGCAACAAGCAAATCACTACCATCACCGACCTGACTCGTAGCCAGGACGCCGTGAAGTTCGCCTCGGGCGGTACATTCAATGCCAGCGAAGTGAATGTAACTGCCGCCACCAGCCTGGACGCAGCCATCAGCGCAGCCCTTGGCACGGTCAATAGCATTCAGTGGTTCAAGTACTCAGGCGATACCTACCTGATTAGTAACGACGCCATCAGCGGGCTAAATGCGGCGGATATTGTCGTCAAGCTAAGCGGCGCACTTGATCTGAGCAGCGGTTCAATCTCGACCGCTGGCCTGCTTTCATTCAACGCCTGATAAATAAATTGCCCCATCTGCAGGTGGGGCCATTCTGTTTTATCAAAACAATTTGATTATCAATGAGGGAAAGATAAGCATGAAGCTGTGAGCGACTGGATCGAGGACTGGCACAGCACGCTGTCGGCTGTTGGTGAATACCTCCAGAACATCAGCCTGGTCAAAGCCATCGCGGCGGTACGCACCATCTCGATCAAGGCCACTTCGGAAAGCGATCACACCGTCAGCGAAACCCGCGCCAGCCGCAGCGCCATGGATGCCATCGAGGCAACCAGCAAAGAAACGCTGCCCACGTCGCTGATCTTCTCGGTAGTCCCATTCGAAGGGCTGTCGTTGCGCGAGATCATCCTGCGCATTTCGGTCATCACCAGCGGTGCGCAGCCTGCGCTGAAGCTGCGTTGGGTCGGTGAAGAGGTCCAACGCGAAGAAATCGCCCAAGAGTTCAAGTCAGTACTCGACGCTCAGGTTGGTGAGGCTGCGAAACTGGCTCTCGGGACTTTCAGCCCTAACTAAGGCCGCACTACTCCAGTAGCGGGTGTCTTGCTCAAAGATCCCGCTGCCAAAGCATGAGCTATACGGATTTGCTTCTTGATTGCTGACGAATACGGTTCCTCGCTGGTTTTAGCGACATCCTGTTCGGCTGACTCGAGAAGCTTATCTACATCAACATTGTTTTTTGACGCAGCGCGGAAGATAGCAATCAGCGCCTGTAAACGTGACTCTTCGCGATCAGTAGCCATTTGCATCTCCATGAACCGGCTCTATGCCGGCCACCCGTAAATACCCCACTTCAACAAACTGCGCCACCTCATCCGGTATCGGGAGGGCTGCGCCTGACTGGAGCACCCATGTTCACGAAGACTTTCACCGAGCCTGGTACGTTCCAGGCGCTCTACGCTGCTCAGAAGTGGTTGGATGAAAACGGCTACAGCTACGGGCCTGGATCAGCGATGCATCCTGTGCCAGTGCTCAAAGGGGACTTCATCATCGCCAAATGGAAGAACCTGACCCGCAAGGAGATTGCCCAGCTCGACGGCAAGATCGACGGCAACTTCCGCGAAGGCCCGGTCACTGTGACGCTGAACGTCGAGCCTGAGGGATTTGCACGCTTGGCCACTGCCGCACGTATACCTGGACTTACCGCGTTTATCGGACCTGGGACTGTATGAATTGCAGGTAATCCATAGCCAGCGATTTTTGATCCGGACCACTCGGACCATTGCTACCCATGATTGAGCCTTGCGCCTGCTCGAACAGAGACGCCCTAGGAACGGTTGTGAGGCCACTGTTTAGGACGGCGAGTAACAGATGCTGCAGTGCGTCGATTTGAGCCTGGTTGTTCATTAGTCACTCCTTTGACCCAGCTCCATGCCGGTCACCCGTAATACCCCATATCACTGAGCAGCGCCAGCCGATCACTATCGAGCCGGCAGCCCAGAATGTTCGCCCGGCTCCTCGCTATAAGCTGCAAGATCGATGATGTCTCGCAAGCAGATCAGGACTTCAAGCTTTTGCGTGTCGTCTGGAATGCCTATCCGACTCAGCATCGCACGCGCATCCTCTTCGATTGCTGCGAGTGCATCGATATCGCTTTGCTGTCTCATATGGCCTCCTGCCTGGATGAGTTACGCAAATACCAATAACCCACTTAACTCATCTGCGCCACCTCATCCGGTATCGGGAGGGCTGCGCCTGACTGGAGGAAACATGTTCACGAAGACCTTCACCGAGCCTGGCACGTTCCAGGCGCTATACGCCGCAGAGAAATGGCTTGATGAAAACGGCTACAGCTACGGGCCTGGATCCTGTCCCGGTCCTCAAGGGCGACTTCATCATCGCCAAATGGAAGAACCTGACCCGCAAAGAGATTGCCCAGCTCGACGGCAAGATCGACGGCAACTTCCGCGAAGGTCCGGTCACTGTGACGCTGAAGGCCGAAACTCAGGCTGTCCCGCTCTCGTCGACAAGCCTGGCGCCCAGCTCACGGCCCGCCACCTGCGCCAGCCCACGGTCAACGTAGGTACAGTCACCATCCACAGCAGGAATGACAACCTCGTCGATGCGCTTCACCTCTACCCGTATGCGCCACGTCTCGCGCCCATCTGCATCCTTTTCGCAGTTCAGGTAGTTCCAGACCCGTAACCCTTTGTACTCGTCGTATATATCGTGCTGGCTCATGAGGTATTCCGTCTTGAGGGAATGGCAATCCCACCAGCTCCGCCACTCGCTTACGCCCAGATGGCCGTCTCTGTATTGATCTCAGCCACGGACGTGGCGTTGAACTGGCGCTGGCGGTGCAGGTCATCCCGCATTTCGGAGTAGTTGAATTTTTTGCCTCTGAGCTCTTTGAGCACCAGCCCCGAAATTCTGTACGTGCCGCAGTCAGAGCAGTCGACCAGCTCGCCGCCTTCATATTGTTCCGACTGCGCTTCTAGTCCGCATAGATAGCAATTCATACCCGACCTCCTATTGGTTGTTGCTTAGGAGATCGCCACGCGCCAGCAGAAGTTTCATCTGCCTGACCTACCCCACCTCAACGAATCACGCCAGCCGGCGAGGATCCCCTATGCCTACTCACAACATCGTCAGCATGAGCGGCGGTAAAGACAGCACCGCTACGCTGCTGGTCGCCCGCGAGCTGGAGGTGCCGAACCTCAGCGCTGTAGTGGCTGACACCGGGCATGAGCATCCAGAGACGTACGACTACATCCACTACCTGACTGAAGCCACTGGTGTGCCCATCCGTTGGGTGAAGGCGGACTTTTCCAGGCAGATCGCAGGCAAGCGCAAATTCATCGAAACGAAATGGCGCGAAAAGGGTGTGGCGGAATCCGTGGTGCTGGGTGCTCTGGCAGTCCTGCACCCTACCGGAAACCCATTCTTGGACTTGTGCCTATGGAAAGGACGGTTCCCCAGCACGAAGGCGCGCTTTTGCACTGATGAGCTCAAGCGCAACCCGATAATCGAGCAGGTTTACCTGCCCCTCATGGACGGCGAGAACATGCTGCTGTCCTGGCAAGGTGTTCGGGCCGATGAGTCGCTCGCCCGCAGGTACCTAACGGAGTGCGATGAGGTTGGAGGCGGCCTGTTCAACTACCGGCCCATCTTGAAGTGGACAGTTGATTCCGTCTTCGAGGCTCACCGGGCCGCCGGCATCAAGCCGAACCCGCTGTACTTGCAAGGCTGCAATCGCGTTGGCTGTATGCCATGCATCATGTGTGCGAAAGACGAACTCCGGGAGATCGCGGCCAGGTGGCCAGAGGAAGTTGACCGGGTGCGCGAGTGGGAGCGACTGGTGAGCATCGCCAGCAAGCGCGGAGCGGCCACGTTCTTCGCTACCGTCACCGACCCCACTGTCCGATCAGATGACAAGGTGAGCGCCGTCACGCACGGCATTGACCGGATCGTCGATTGGAGCAATACCGCGCGCGGTGGCCGCCAGTTCGACATGGTCGACCTCATTGCCCGCACCGACAACCAAAACAGCTGCTCTTCAGCCTACGGGCTCTGCGAATAACCCAACCCCACTTCAACGAATCACGCCACACCGGCGAGGATGATCTATGTCCGCTCACCAGCAGTATCCGCCACTGAAATACGGCAGCGTGTGCAGCGGCATTGAGGCCGCGACCGCCGCCTGGCACCCGCTGGGCATGGAGCCGGTGTGGTTCGCCGAGATCGAAGCCTTCCCCAGCGCTGTGCTCGCCCACCACTACCCGCGCACGCCAAACCTTGGCGACATGACAAAGCTCGGCGCCCTGGTGCTGTCCGGGAAGATCGCCGCGCCGGATGTACTCGTCGGCGGCACGCCTTGCCAGGCATTCAGTGTTGCCGGCATGCGCCAAGGGATGCTGGACCCCCGTGGCGCCCTCACCATCAAATATGTGGAGCTCGCAGATGCAGTTGACCATGTTCGCGCCAGCAGAAATCAGCCCGAAACCGTCATCGTCTGGGAAAACGTCCCTGGTGTCCTTTCCGACAAAGGCAACGCCTTCGGATGCTTTCTTGGCGCGCTTGCTGGGGAAGACTGCGAATTGCAGCCTCCAGGGAAGCGCTGGCAGGACGCTGGTTGTGTGTATGGACCCAAAAGAACAATCGCGTGGCGGATCCTGGACGCCCAATATTTCGGCCTGGCCCAACGACGGCGCCGTGTGTTCCTTGTCGCAAGTGCTCGAGCAGGGTTCGATCCCCTTGAGGTACTTTTTGAGCGAGAAGGCCTGCGCCGGGATACTGCGCCGCGCCGAGGCCAGGGGCAAGACGTTACCGGAACAGCTCCTTTCGGCACTGCGCTCCAGTGCGGATGCGGAGAAGTGTTCCCAGAAGAGTTAGGCCATTACGGCTGCCCGAACTGCGAAGGCGACGAAGGTCCGGGCGTGACCATGTTCGGCGGCATCCCGGCTTTTGGCGGGCATAGCCTGGCCGGGTCAGTTGAGCGCTCCGCCACGCTGACGGCCAAAGACACCCGCATGGACATGGAAAGCGAGACGTTTTTTGTCCACTCGCAGGATGATGTGATTGGCGCACTCACAAGCCATGCGTTCAGTGGCGGTGCCGGTGGCCGGCCGGACGGCGCAGCGGCAGGCCACTTTATCGCCGTAGCTGGAACGCTCAGAAGTTCTGACGGTGGCAGCGACGTTGACCACGCCATGGCTAACCACTTGGTTGCAGGCACGCTAAACGCCAACGGCAAGGCCGCCGGCAGCGCTACGAGTCAAGACGCCGAATCCGGCCTGCTGGTCGTTCACGGCACGCAGGATCCTGACGTACTGCGCGAGATGGCCCACCCGCTGGGCCGGAATAGCGGGCAGGAAAACGTTCTTGCCTTCAGTTGCAAGGATCACGGCGCCGATGCAGGAGCCGTATCGCCCACGCTGCGCGCAATGGGCCACAGCACAAGCCACGCCAACGCGGGCGGCCAAGTCGCTGTATGCATAACCGGGGATGTCACACACACGCTGAAGGCTGAAGGTTTTGACGGCAGTGAAGACGGAACCGGTCGGGGCCAGCCGATTGTGGCCTGCCGGGAGGTTGCCCAGACCATAACCAGCAACTACGGCAAGCAGGTCGACAACACCGATTCCGCCCTGGGCCCCAATGTCGTGGCAGCTACAAGCTCAGTGCGTCGATTAACACCGACCGAGTGCGAGCGCCTCCAAGGCTTCCCCGACGACTACACCTTGATTCCTTGGCGCAGGAGGCACGCAGCAGAATGCCCGGACGGGCCTCGATACAAGGCTATAGGCAACAGCAAGGCCGTGACGGTCGTTCGCTGGATTGGGGCACGGATTCAATCGCAGCTAAAAACATGATCAGTGCTTTACGAAATACTGCAGGTTTTCACCCATATATTTGGCGACCTCTTCAGCTTTTTCGCGGCTTGTCTGGGGGCCAAGTTCGAAACCATAAGTGCCATTGGTCAGCGGACTTTTGACGGGGCCCTCCTCGATGCAGATCCAAACTTTTCCGTCTTTGTGCTTCTTGACTGTAAATATTGGTCTAGCGGAGGTTGTCATTGATAACGTTCCTCAAGGAATTCTCAAATAATTGGTTACGTTTCCCTGATCAAGGCCTAGACGGCTTATATCAGCGTGATCGCCACCTCTGAAACGATGAGCGGAATATCACCAGACCTCCGATGAGATTGCAGCCACTGGCGCGAAATTTTGACGTTGAACTGAAAACCGTTCTTTTTCATTGTCGCTATCGCTGTATCGCTGATTTTGTACTCGCCGCATTTCGGGCAGGAAAGCCGCAAGCAATCGTCAACTGAAGCACCCTTGCTTGATTCAGTGCCGCAAATGAAGCATTTCATAACCCACCTCCAATTCAGGTTATCGGTGAAATTTTAGTCGATTCCCGAGGTATCTCCATGCTCACAGAAAACAAACCGCCCGAGCCACTTCGTAGCCTGGCAATCGGTACAAGCCTTAACCGCGCGACATCAGCATCTAACCTGACCGATTCGAGGGTGTTCGCATGCTCAAGCGTCTGACCGTCCTGCACGTCCCGAATCACAACCTGATCGTCTTCGAGAGCCTCCCACCGAGCGTAACGCCGGAAGACGCTCTGCTACTCGGCCGGGCCATTCAACAAGCTGGCATCGATGCGCTTCAGGGTGCCAAAGGCGTACATACCTATCCTGAGGAGGTGATGTGACAGACTATATTTACGATGTGCATCAGGTTGCCCGAGATACCGGCATGGGCATCATCTGCCGCTGCCCTCACTGCCAGGCAATAATTGGTATTGAGGGCGAAATGCCGCTGCGGCGGCTGGCTCGAAGTCAGCAGCACCGCAAGCCGCGTCAAGCCTGATCGCCTATTACCAAACAAAGGAATTCCAGACGATGAATAGCGCGCCGCCGATCATCTGCATCTATCACGGCAACTGTGCCGACGGCTTTGGTGCTGCCTGGGTCGTGCGCCGCGCCTTTGCCGGAGGTGACATTGAGTTCTACGCGTCCACCCACGGACAGCCAGCGCCAGACGTCATAGGGAGGCAGGTCATCATCGTTGACTTCTCCTATCCGCATGACACTTTGCTGGCAATGGCTGAAGTGGCGGTATCAGTGCTGGTCCTCGACCATCACAAAACTGCTCAGGCAGATTTGAAGGAGGTGCCCCATGCTGGGCTCGTCCACAAATACCACCAGGTGGCGCCGCGACTGCACGCACTTTTCGACATGGGCAGATCCGGGGCCGGGCTGGCTTGGGACTACTTTTTCCCCGGTGAACCACGGCCAGCACTCATCAATCACATTGAGGACCTCGACCTCTGGCTGTTCAAGCTGGAAGGCACCCGGGAAATTCAGGCGGGCCTGTTCAGCTACCCCTACGACTTCGAAGTCTGGGACCAATTGTTCGCCGGCGATGTGAGCAGTCTTCGCGCCGACGGCGTGGCCATCGAACGGAAGCACCACAAAGACGTGGCCGAGCTGATCGGCGTAACGAAAAGACGGATGGTGATCGGCGGGTTTGATGTGCCGGTGGCGAATCTGCCCTACACGCTGACAAGTGATGCTGGGGCCGTGATGTGTGCGGGCGAACCCTTCGCCGCGTGCTACTGGGATACCCCGGACGGCAGGTCGTTCAGCTTGCGCAGCACAGACGCCGGTGAGGACGTGTCAGCGGTCGCCAAGCAGTACGGCGGTGGTGGCCATCGCAACGCCTCGGGGTTTCGCGTTCCGTTCGGGCACCCCTTGGCACTCGCGTGACCTTCCCTCGGAAATCATAACGCCAGCGCGAAAACGCTAATCCACGGCGCTCCTGCGCAAATTCCTTTAACAATCTCAAAGTCAGCCGCTGTAGCGGTAAGGACGAAGTCATGCCCGAAATCAAGGAAAGGCCGATTCTATTCTCAGCGCCGATGGTGCGCGCCATTCTGGAAGACCGTAAGACCGTCACGCGCCGAGTAGTGGAGGACCAGCCATTCGACCTGAGCTGGTCTCGGCGTGACCATCAATTCGAATACACGTCTGGCCGGGCCGAGAATGGCGACGAGATAGATGGCTTCTACGCCCACACCACCCGAAGCGGCGGTGAGTGGAACGCCAAGTGCCATTATGGCCAGCCGGGCAACAGGCTTTGGGTGCGCGAGACCTGGTACTGCGATCACTTCGAAGTTATGCGGGGGCCTTACCTCAAGCCGGATGACCTCGATGTCGCGGAAGCACGCGGTGATGGAACGCTGGTCTACGCAGCAGACGGGCTGACCCCTTACGAAGCCGATCAGCCAGCTTGGAAGCCAAGCATCCACATGCCGCGCTGGGCCTGCCGCATCCTGCTGGAAATCACCAGCGTTCGTGTCGAGCGATTACAGGAAATTACCTACGAAGATGCTGTAGCCGAGGGCGTTTACCGGGATTCGAGCCGTGTCTGGACAGGAAGCGATGAAGGAGGACCGTGCCATAAATACCCTGAGCCGGCGTTTCGAGATCTATGGATTTCGACCGGCGGCGATTGGAACACCAACCCATGGGTATGGGTCGTGGAGTTCAAGCGGGTGACGCCGTGAGCGATGCCCCCATCGAGCCCCAGGAATATCTGTACGGCGTGAAGGTGGTTCAGATCGAAGACCTGCGGGTTGCCCCGAGGCATGACTCGCCGGCCGACATCAACGTGTCGGCACAAGAAGCTGGTCTACGACGAAAAAGAGCGACGCGTCTGGTGCAGCGACTGCGAGGCCGAAATAGAGGCATTCGACGCGTTCACCGGATTGGTCGAGGTGTTCAGCGCCGGAATGACTCAGATCAAGCGTCGAGGCAGCCAACTGGCCGAAGCCGAGAAGTTTCAGATTCGGAGCCGCGCAGCAAAAGTAATGGATGAAGCATGGCGCAGCACGAAAATGGCCCCGCTCTGCCCCCACTGCCATTCCGCAATCCTGCCCGAGGATGTGGTCGGAGGGATAGCTAGCACCTCAAAGGCGCTTGTTGCTGCCGCCCGCAAACGCCAAGCCCAGACCAAGCCCGAATAACCCCTCCCCCTACTTCAAGCCTGCCGGTGATCGGCGTCGAAGACTTCATATTCTGAATGACCTGCAAGGCTTTCAGGCTGTACCTCTCAAGCGAAAATCCATCACATTTAATTTCACATTTCCCGCCGGTGATCGGCGGGCGGAGCATTGTCATGAGCAAGGTAACTCTCGATGAGTGGGCCGCCGACCAGTTCCGGACGCCGCCGACGATGAACACCCTCCGCAAATGGGCGCGCGAGGGACGGATTGCGCCCAGCCCTGTAAAGCACGGCCGCAGCTACTATGTTGAAGCTGAAGCGCAATACACCGAACCCGAAAAGCCAATCGTCCGCATCATGGGCGGCAGCCTGATCAGTCGAATAGCGAGTGCACGAAATGGTTCCAAGGCCGCGTAACACCGGATCAAAAGACTTGCCACCCAACTTGTACAGGAAGACCGATAGCCGAAACGGAGTAACTTATTACTCCTACCGCGACCCTATAACAGGTCGAGTGTTCGGCCTGGGCAAAGATAAGGATGAGGCGATTCGTGAGGCCGTCGCCGCCAACCATGCAGAAGTGCTCAAGCCGACACTGACTGCGCGCATCGCGGAGCCTGTTATAGAAAGAGGCAAAACTTTCGCAGAATGGCTGGTGGATTATAAAGTCGAATACCTGGAAAAAAATCTGTCCAGCCACACCATGCGAAGTTTTAAAAGCCGCATCGTGCGCCTGGAAGAAAGATTCGGACATATGCCAGTTCGAGAGATAAGGACCATGGATGTGGCCGCGTATCTAACGGGCTTCGCCAAGGAAGGAAAGGCCAATATGTCAAAGGCATTAAGGTCTATGTTGCGCGATATCTTCGCAGAAGCCATTGCGGCCGGCTTATGCGATATCAATCCCGTCGACGCAACGAAAGCGGCGCGGGCGAAAGTTACGCGGGAACGTCTCAGCCTGGAGTTATGGAAGGCGATTTACGATACAACAGATCGCCCATGGCTGAAGCGAGCAATGGAACTTGCGCTGCTAACTGGCCAGCGCCGCGATGACATTCGATCCATGCTCTTCAAGGATGAGCAGGATGGTTTTCTTCATGTTGTACAGTCGAAGACCGGGGCCAGGCTTCGAATAAACACCGCGCTCCGCTTGGAAGCCATCGGTCTGGATCTGGCGACAGTGATCAAACGCTGCAGGGATCGCGTTTTATCGCAGCACATGGTCCACCATTCGCAATCAATCGCGAAAGTAAAAGGAGGGTCCGCCCTTACCCGGGAAACCATGACGCGAATATTCGCCAAAACCCGAGATAAGGCCGCTGCTGCCTATGGCATTCAACTCAGCGACCATCCACCAAGTTTTCACGAAATGCGATCCTTGGCAGCCCGCCTTCATGCAGCTGAAGGGCGAGATCCTCAAAAGCTGCTTGGCCACAAAAGCGCAGCGATGACTGACGTGTACCGTGACAGTCGCGGCACTGAGTGGATCGACGTTGCTTAGTTTGAGATTGGAGTTTTGTGGCGATATTGGGGAGGTTTTGGGGAAGAATTTAAACTAATTAAAATCAGAGACTTACAAATGGCACATGTCCTTATGGAACACGGCCCGCTGCTGCCGCGCTTCACGCAGCAGCGCCTTGACCCCTTCGTAAGTAGTTGGCAAGCCACAGGCCAGATTATCCGATGGGATCGCAGAGTCCTGACCAAAAGCCACATGGGCAAACGGCTCGTGAAAGACCTCAAAATCCTGACGCTCGATGAACACTCGCTCCAATACGGTTGAGCGCGAGCGAGGATGAGCCCATAACGCTATCATCCGATTCATGACAGCCCACCTGCGCAAGCTCGCAGGTCGGGTGTCTGCCTTGGCGGCAGCCCCATTCGTAGCGACTCGATGAAGCCGTCCAGCTCAGGTCGTGCGCCACAGGCATACTCATGCGCCGTGACAAATGCCGGGTGCAGCGAGAACCCTTCAGGTTCCAGGCCGCCCAATTGGTAGGCATCCTTGAAGTAATCGATGCGCAGCAGTTTGTCGAGAATCTGGCTCGGGATTGCCAGACTGCGGGCAGGCAAAACCGGGCGGCCTGCTCGCTCGCGGCGCAGCAAAAACTCGATAATTGGCGCCGGCAAGGTATAGAGAGTGGTGCGTTCGCCGGTGCGCTCAAGGTGCCAGCAATGTTCACCTTGCTGCCCTTCGCCATCCACCTTGATGCTGGCGATCAGCAGGCGAACCGGGCTTTGCGTGGCGGCGAGCAGCGTCTGAATCGCATCATAAACCGCCAGTTCAGCCCATCGTTTATCCTCAGTGGTCAACCCGATCCCGAGCGCCTGAGCCTGTAGATCAAAGGCTTCGGGCGCACCGAAACGACCGATCATGAAGGTGATGACATACCGCGCCTGGCTAATATCCACGCCCAGACGACGCGCCTTTGCGCGTCCACGCTCGACAGCCTCAAGACCGGCGGCAAACTGCGAAACGGTAAAGCAGAACGTGTTGTTGATCGAACACCCCTGAGCGACGAGTTGTTCAATCGCCAGATACCCAGCCTGGCTTCCGGGAACCTTGATCATGATATTCGGTGCCAGCCTGGACAATTCCAGGCCATGTTTGACTATTGCCGAAATATCTTCGCCAAGAAACGGATCAACTTGAGCGGATACCCAGCCGTAACGTTTACCTGAAGTACGCCACATCACGTCTAGTTGACTGGCTGCGTCCAGAACAAGCTGGCCATAAATATTACAACGACGCTGTGTAACATCCAGGCGCTCATCCCAGCTATTGATTCGCTCCGCCCAGCAATAATCAGCGCGTAAAAGAGCTGCATTGATGAGCCGTGGATTGGTCGTAACACCCGTTATTCCGGAAAAATCTTTAGATAAAAACCCCGGCAATAGAGCATCGATAATACCTCTCAATTCATGATAGCGATCCACCATTACTGACTTGAAACCCTCATAGCAGGCCGGCGAACCATCCCACCAAACTTCCGAATCCGGATTAGCATTTTTCAAAAGCCAGGCATATCCCAAACCAGCCATTACAGGCTCCAATGAGCAGTCAACTTAGTACTTCTCGGCGCCGGTGCGCAGAGCGCCGAGAAAATGCGTTATTAGTATTGGTCGTGACGCCGTCTTGGTATTGCAATAAAGATGGATCCCATCGTTACACCTGTCAAACGGGTTACAGTGGTTTACTGAGCACAATTGGATATAAGGATGACAAGTTTAATTTCGGCCGGACGAATATTTGCGCCGTCCGGAAATAATCCACTGAATCGGTTTGCCAAGGTCGCAAGTTAAAATATCGGGATATAAGCGTCCGCCGGGAGCCTGCGTGCGTCTGCTGGTGATGACTGGCTGCGTTGCCCCGTTCCGGGGAGTCTCCTATGCTAGAGCGGTTACGACACGCGACGTGGGTTTGTCACCCGCTGGCGTTACAGACATCGCCATTGTGCGAGGCTGAATAAATAGATAACGGCCGCAGAGCTGAAGCCCCACCTGAACCAAGGAAAAAACCGTGAATCCACCTTCCGACCGCTACACGTACAAGGCCCGCTGGTTTCACTGGGCAATGGCAATCCTGATCGTGCTGGCCTATGCGCTGATCCTGAGCCGCACGCAGTTCGAACGCGGCTCGCAGTTGCGGACCCTCGTGGTGCAAACCCACTTCTGGGTCGGCATTGTGGTGCTGATCATGGCGTTTTTTCGCATCGTCGAGCGTCACCGGCATACACCGCCAGGCATCACGCCGCCCCTCGAAGGCATTCTGCGCACCGCCGCCACGCTTTCCCATTACCTGCTGTATGCATTTTTGTTTGTCCAGCCAGTGCTCGGGCTGCTCACGGTATTGATCGAAAAGGGTTCGCTGCCGATTCCTCTGACTCAGTTGCTGATCCCGTCGCCCTTCCCGGTATCCGAAGACATCGCCGAATCCCTGGAAGACATCCACAAGCTGCTGGGGACGATCTTTTATTACGTGATCGGTCTGCATGTGATTGCGGCGATCTGGCATCACTTTGTGCGCAAGGACAATACAGTCAAGCGAATGGTCTGAGGTTTAGCCCAGCATAAATGTGGGAGATTCTATCTTTGGGGTGAAGCCCGAGTGATCGTCGTTGGAGATTCTATGTCTGAGGGCAACCGCTAGGCGCCGCAGATGTATTGTCTGAACCGACGCCTTCCCGGCTAAAGCCGGTCCCACTAGATCGCGCTGGTTTTGTGGGACCGGATTTATCCGGGAAGACGGCATTCCAGTAGACGCAAATGCATCGGCTTTATGTCCTATCGCGAACGTTGCGTAGATCCGTTGGAGCGAGGCTTGCCCGCGAAGGCGTCGTTTCTGGTTTGGAGCTTCGGCGGATGTACCGGCCTCTTCGCGGGCAAGCCTCCAACAACAGAATCTGGATAAATCCAACCCCATTGTGGTCCGCGAGACGCCGGCGGGGAAGCACCGCATAAACTATTTTGTTACGCCCCCGGCGTCGACTCGGAGGCGGCAAGGTATGATCGCGGCGCTCGCCTCTGGGTCTCTGGATTAAGGATTTTCCATGCATAACCGCTTGCTGACTTCCCTGGCACTTGCCGTGGGTGCCACCGTTTGTGTCCAGGCTCAGGCCAGCAGCGATGATTCCTGCTACCCAAGCTGGTCGATTTTCAATAACGATCTGGATGTCTGCAGCAACCTGCCCTTTCTCAGCCCCGGCAACGACAGCTCGGTCAACCTGCGGCTGTTGCTGGCCAACGCCGGACGGCTGGAATTGACTCCGGCGGCGCTGAACAAAGACGACCTGGCCGAAGGCTATGGTGAGGTGCCGTTCGCGGTGTACCGTCTGGCGCCAGTAACGGGCGGTACCGAGGAAGAGCCATCGGAAGGCGCAGCGGAGAAAGAAACCAACGACGTCATCAGCTTGCAGGAAATGCTCGACACCTTGGGGGTCAAGCGCGAAGCCACGGAGGTGGCCGGCGACTCGCTGGTCGATGGCGAAGGCAGCCGTTGTCGCAGCAACAACGAAGACAGCACCACCGACTTCATTCGCCAGGTGGTCAGCACCCCTGAACTCAATCCGGCCGAACGTGCATCGTTGGCCAGCAGCCGCGTACAGATGCTTTCAGCCTGCGCCTGGGAACCGGAGCAACTGAGCAGCCTGCTGCCTGGGGACATCAAGTCACCCATGGGCAAGGCTTTCCTCGGTTATCTCAATGCGGCGGGTGATTTTTACAGCGGGCGCTTCATCGAGGCGAGCAAAGGCTTCACCCTGCTCGCCGACAACCCGCAGGAGTGGCTCAAAGACACGGCGCTGTACATGATCGGCCGCACCGAGTTGAGCCTCGCTCAGGACAAGGCGTTCGAGTATGGGGAATTGAAGGTCGAGCGTGTCGATCAGGCTGCTGCACAACGCGCCGAAAGCGCCTTCCTCAACTACGTTGATGCCAACCCGTTCGGCCGCTACTCGACAAGTGCGACCGGCTTGTTGCGCCGCGTCCACTGGCTGATGAACGACAACGCCAGGCTCGCTGCAGACTACGACAAGCTATTTTTCGCCGACAGCGAGGATTTCAAACTCGAAGCGGCCGACTATGAGCCGCTGATTCGCGAAGCCGATCTGAAAATGGTCACAGTGAATACCAAGGCGCTGAAGACGCCCCTGTTCGCGGCAGTCAACGATTTGATGTGGATGCGCGGTCAGTCGAAAAACAAACTGACCAAAGCTGCCCTGCTCGCGCAGAAAGACACCTTCGCCCAGCAGCCCGAACTGTTCACCTATTTGCAGGCGGCCTTTGCACTGTATGTGGAGAACGACGCGGTTACCGCCCTGCAACTGTTGCCGAGTTCCATACCGGACGAATTGAATTACCTCGCGTTCAGCCAACAGATGTTGCGTGGCCTGGCCTTGCAAGCCGATCAGGAATGGAAAGAAGCACAAACCCTGTGGCTGCAATTGATCCCGCTGGCCAAATTGCCCCTGCAACGCGAGCAGCTCGAACTGGCACTGGCGATGAGCTACGAGCGCGATCAACAACTGGCCAAAGTCTTCGCTGCAGACTCGCCGATCAAGTCGGAAAAGGTGCGTTTTATCCTGCTCAGCCACACCGCCGACGCCAATCTGCTGCGCCAGCAAATCACTCAGGGCCAGAACGACACAGAACGTAATACCGCACTGTTCGTGTTGCTCTACAAGGACCTGCTGCGCAGCCAGTTCGCCGCGTTCGCCGACGACATCAAGCAACTGCCGCAAGCGCCGTCGCCGGACAAACTGAGCTACAGCCTCAGCTATACCTATAACCAGGGCCAGCCGCTGACCCTGTTCCGCTGGACAGGCGACAAGGCCGAGTCCGGCTACCTGTGCCCGAGCATCGTCGAGACCGCCGCCGCCCTGCAAGGCGATGCCAAAAACCCGCAAGGCCTGAACTGCCTGGGCGAGTTCATCCTGCGCAACAACCTGGACAGCATGCCGCTGGATCAAGCGCGGCATGCCGATTTGCTCGGCGGCACCGCACCGGGGTTCGCCGGCGAAGTCTTCTCCCGCCAGACCGGCTATCAAAGCGTTATCGCCAATCCGAAAGCGGGCCATGAAGACAAGGCCTATGCCCTGTTTCGCGCCATCAATTGCTATGCGCCTTCCGGCAACAACGGTTGCGGTGGCAAAGAAGTGACCCCGCCCGCGCGCAAGGCCTGGTTCAAACAACTCAAAAGCGGCTTCGCCGATACCCGCTGGGGTAAATCCCTGCAGTATTACTGGTAATCGCCATGCGATTCTGGCTGGTAATGTTCTGCTTGCTGCAGATGATTGCGGCCAATGCAGCGGTAAACGCCGACGATTACCAGGCGTTCTGGCTGTGGGGCGGCGTGTCCTCTCAGCCGGCGCTGAACAACGCCAGGACGTTGTACGTGCTGCAAGGCCAGATCAGCAGCTCACGAAGTGAGCAGCATCGGCGAGTCAACTTCGTCGCCCAGGGCATGCCAGTTGCGAAACTGCCTCAGGCTGAGGTCTGGGTGGTCTATCGCGCCCACACCCTGCGCTGGCCCGAGCCGGTCTACCGGCAGCTGTTGGGTCAGGTCAACCGCTGGCGTCAGGCGGGCAATAACGTGGTGGGTATCCAGGTCGACTTCGACGCGCGCACCCGCTATCTCAACGAATACGTCGATTTCCTGCGAGTCCTGCGCCAACGCTTGCCGCAAGACTATCGCTTGAGCATCACCGGCCTGCTGGACTGGAGCAGCAACGCCGACGCCGAGGTCATCGGTCAGCTCAAAGGGGTGATCGACGAAGTGGTGGTGCAAACCTATCAGGGCCGCCACAGCATTCCCGATTACGCCGCCTACCTCCCGCGCATGAACCGCCTTGGCTTGCCGTTCAAGATCGGCCTGATCCAGGGCGGCGAATGGCAGGCGCCGGAACATCTGCAAGACAGCCCGTGGTTCAGAGGTTATGTGGTGTTTCTGCAAAACCCGTGAGGATTTCGTCGGTGGCCAGCACTGTGGCGTATTCGCCATGCAGATTTCCCAACGACATGGCGTGGACTTCTTCCGCGCTGTGCGGCGTGCCAAAAAAATCAGCCTGATCAAAGGTAAAGCAGGCGTCATGGGCCACGATCACCTCAAAACCCAGGTTGCCGCCGCTGCATGCGGTGGACTCCACGGAATTGTTGGTTGCGACCCCGACAATGACCAGTTGATTGATTGAATCGGTTCGCAGCCACTCCTCCAGCGGCGTCCCGTAGAAGGCGTCGGGCACCTGTTTTTGAATCTCCGCTTCACCGTTGACCGGTAAAAATTCCGGCTGATACTCCACGCCTGACTGTTCGGGCCAGAACACTGAAGTCGGCGTGCGGGAAAAATGCCGCACGTGAATCACCGGCCGCTGGCTGCTGCGCCATGCCTGCAACAGCTTGCGCATCTTGGCATCGGCCTGGGGATTGTTGCGACGGCCGAGTTTCGGATGCTGTATGCCTTGTTGCATGTCGATGATGACCAATGCGGCATTGACGAGAATTTCCATAAAGGACCTGGCTCCGTTTGAAAAGGGTTAGATCGCGCTGAACACCTGGGCGAGGTTCTGCCGGGCGAACTGTTCGATGACAAAATCGACAAACGCCCGAGTTTTGCCCGGCAATAATTTGTGCTCGCTGTAATAGAGAGAAATGTTGCCGTCATCTACATACCAGTCCGGCAACACCCGCTGCAACGCACCGCTGCGCAAATAAGGCACGGCAAACGGCATGCTGACCAGCGCGATCCCCAAGCCTTGCTCAGCCGCAGCGCAGGCCGCTTCCGAGTCACTCATGGTCATGCGTGCCTTGAGGCTCAGCGGGCTGTGTTCCTGATTGCGATGGGTCAGCGGCCAACTGCGGATTCGACCGGTCTGTGGCGAGCGAATCAAAATTCCCGGATGGTCGTGCAGATCTTCGGGATGCTTGATGTCCGGGTGTTCGACAAGATAATCCGGCGACGCCACCAGGACGCGATGCGCCGGGGTCAGCTTGCGTGCGACGACCCCTTGGGGCAGATCGAAACCGCCACCAATCCCGGCATCGAAACCCTGTCCGATCAGATCCACCTGACGGTTATCGAAATGCCAGTCCGGCGTTATGGCCGGATAACGTCGCAGGAATTCGCCCAACAACGGCAGGATATAAAGACGCCCAAACACCGTACCCATACTGACCTTGAGCGTGCCAGCCGGCTGCCCTTCGGCGCTGGCAAGGTTGGCGACGGCGTTCTGGATGGTATTGAGGCTGGCGCTGACCTCGCCAAGAAATCGCTGGCCGGCTTCGGTCAAAGTCAGACTACGCGTACTACGCTGGAACAACCGCACGCCCAGTCGCGCTTCCAGCTTGGCGACGCTCTTGCCCACCGCCGCAGGCGTCAGGCTCAGGCGCCGCGCAGCCTCGGCAAAGCTTCCGACTTCGGCACTGCGCACAAAGCATTCGATGCTGCTGAAATTTTCCATGGCGACGGATTCTAAACTTTTGGTTTACACAGACTATCGCAATTACCCGCTACTCAGGATGCAATCGACACCGGATACTGGCGCCCATCAACTCAACTCCCCAACGATCTGGAGAACCACATGACTCAGCAAACAGTCCTCAGCGGTAAAGTAGCACTCGTGCAAGGCGGCTCACGCGGCATCGGTGCGGCCATCGTCAAACGCCTGGCCGAGCAAGGCGCGGCGGTTGCCTTCACCTTCGTCAGCTCCGAAGCCAAGGCCCGCGAACTGCAAGACAGCATCACCGCCAACGGCGGCAAAGCCCTCGCCATCCACGCTGACAGCGCCGACGCCGACGCCATCCGTGCAGCAGTAGACAACACCGTGAAAACCTTCGGCCGCCTGGACATCCTCGTGAACAACGCCGGCGTTCTGGCCATCGGGCCGCTGGAAGAGTTCAGCCTGGAAGACTTCGACCGCACGCTGAGCATCAACGTCCGCAGCGTGTTCATCGCCACTCAGGAAGCCGCGCGGCACATGGGCGACGGTGGACGCGTCATCAATATCGGCAGCACCAACGCCGACCGCATGCCCTTCGCGGGTGGCGGCGTCTACGCGATGAGCAAATCGGCACTGGTCGGCTTGACCAAAGGCCTGGCCCGCGACCTCGGCCCACGTGGCATCACCATCAACAACGTGCAGCCCGGCCCGGTCGATACCGACATGAACCCGGCCAGCGGCGACTTCGCTGAATCGCTGATCCCGCTGATGGCCGTTGGACGCTACGGCCACGTCGAAGAAATCGCCAGCTTCGTCGCTTACCTGGCAGGCCCGGAAGCCGGCTACATCACCGGCGCCAGCCTGACCATCGACGGCGGCTTCGGTGCCTGATCCCGCCCATCCGCTTCTTCAGGATGCGGCCGCGCACCACCCGGACGCGCGGCCAACTCCTGGTATTTGCTTAAGCGCATGAAAATTCTGAAAAAAACCTTTGCGTTCGGCAAAGCCTTCGACTACATTAGCGCGCCTCGACAGACCAACGGTGTGACGAGATTCGGTGAGGTGTCCGAGAGGCTTAAGGAGCACGCCTGGAAAGTGTGTATACAAGAAATTGTATCGAGGGTTCGAATCCCTCCCTCACCGCCATATTAGAAACACGCTAAAGCCCCGACTTTTCTTGTGAAAGTCGGGGCTTTTTCGTTTGTGCGCACTTTTTCAAAAGCCTTTGTAAATGTAAGTTAGCGCCGGATTTGGCACCACTTGGCGCAGCCTTTTACCCTAACTCGATCAACCTCCGCGCAATCCACTCCGCGACCTGCGTAACATCGGCGTTTCCGGCAGCGAAAGCCTCTGCAAAGGTGACAGGTTATGCGCGCCTCAGTGGCGCACGCCTTCAAACTGTTGGGCGTGAAGAAATCGATCGGCAAAGAGAGCCCGGTTGTAGGATTAGTATTATTTACTCGCCAGTCATGGAATATTGACGAAGCCCAACAACAGGCCGCTTCAACAAATAAACCGCACGACTAAGGAGGGCACCATGCAGCACACCTATCGGTTCATCGTTGGACCAGAACACGAGATCGCAAGCATCACAACCGAAGGTGCGATGCCCCATATCCGCGTAGGCGCGCACATAGACTTAGTCGCTGACGGATATCAACAGCCGCCGCAGACTCACCTCCACATCCAGGAGATATCTGTGATCCTCCACCAGATGAGCGGGAAGGTAGTCAGAAATGACATTCTTGTTCACTGCGTGGAGATGCCTGGCTTAGCTAACTGAGATCGAAAGGAGCAGTGAATGGGCTGATTTCTCAGAGAGTGGGCTTCAGGCCAGACACCGAATTGAAGCTTTGAATCTTAGGGCAAATTCGGGCAGGGCCAGCCCGCAGCCGCTCAAGGCGGCTCGGACAATCATGATTGGTAGTCTGACTACGTTTTGCCCTGAACCTGCCAGGGCATACGAACTTATTGGGTGATCATGATCCGGGTTGTTTTGTCGTTATCGACTTTAATGCGATGGGCAATGACTCCGCCCTGTTTCTGCAGGGCGCCACCGTATCCTGTTGGAGCAAACCAGCTCACCTCGGCATCAATGAAATAAGGACCAGGCGGTATATCGGTAAACTTGAATGTGCCGGTGCCGTCGGCCTGGGTAGTCCGGACATATTTATCGTGCTTTGGGTCGGGGGCGGCAATAGGCTTCATTTCAATCTGAGTCAAACGCCACCATTGTTCGCTATAACTGGTCACGGGGAACAAGTAAACCGTAGTGCCTGCTCCGTATTTGACCTCTCCCCCCAGAGTCTTCAGAAATGCCTGGCCTTCAATCACGCCAGTACCCACCTGAGGAAGACGCTGATATTCCGATTCGTTCAGTGGTACTCGCGGTACTGGAGGCGAAGACATGCAGCCGCCCAGCATCGATACTACGGCCATAGCAAATGCAACTTTCCCTAACTTCATGACGCGACTCCAAAAATGAGCAGCGACTCTACCACCGTAAATAACGTGCTGCCACAGACGTCCCGTCTGTTCTTCTAGAAGAAGGGGGAACTTTTCGGTTGGTGAAAGTTCAATCAGCGCCAACATCCAGATGCCACGCCGCCGCCTGACTAAGCCAGGCGAGTCTTGGCCAAGCGCGGTTCCTTGAACTTCACGGTCGGTTCTTTACTGATATAGCAATGCCATTTCGCGAACGCCTGTTCCTGACGAGAGCGAGCGATTCGCCACTCATTAGTTCCAACATCGCCGATGGCGAAAGACATCATTTCCGCCGTAGCGATGTTCAGGTCATTTAGAAGATCACCGCTTCCTTCTGAAACGATTTTAAGATGAGACATTTTTTACGGTCTTCTTGAGTTGATCCTTGTCAGACCATGACTTTCGGGTTTGGCACCCTCTATTTTCCTGGAGCTGACGACTGGTAAGTCACAAAACGTCCCTTCTATTCGGTATCAGAGTGGATACAACGCCTTACGGGAGATAGAGGCCGCAAGAATGGTCCCGATACCAATCACGATTGGTTCATTAGTCGGCCGTCAAGAGCCTGTTAATTACCCGTATCTTAGTGGCAAGAGTTGTTTTATCCTCCGATGAAGTGTCAATTCAATGAGACTGAAAGAGAACAATAATTGGACAGGAAACAGTAATGGGGACGTCTACTGTGCAGGAAAACTTCGCTTACTGGTGGGCAACGCAGGGGCCGTGGGTTGAAGAACCCAACGTGCGGCGCAGTGGTACCAGCGGCGTTCAGCGAGTCGTTCATAACGGGACCATCGTTTATGTAAAACGGCAGACCGGGCACCTTTACCGCAGCCCCCGTTATCCGTTCGGCAGGCCGACTGTCCTGCGCGAAGGGCGTGCACTGACCAAACTTGATCAGCTGGATGTGGCAGCGCCCAAGCCGATCTTTTACGGTATTCGCCGGACGAACATCTGCGTTTATTCGAACGGCTGGCGTTCCTGCTGTCGCGCCTGCACCTTGGCTACTGGCAACACAGCTGTATGCGGTCCAAACATATCTTCGTCAAAGTCGTGACCTCCATTGACGGCCCGCAATTCGAACTGGCCCTGCTCGACCTGGAAAAATCCCATCGCCGGATCACATCCCTGGGAGCTGCGCGCCACGATCTGCGTCAATTGCGTCGTCATTCGTCCTGGACTGATATCGAGTGGGCGTATTTCCTCAAGGTGTATCACGCCGAGTTTGGCAGGTCTGTGTAGCGGGATCAGTTTTACCTGCTTCGAACGACATTCAAGCGTCGATTCTGTTGGAGCGAGGCTTGCCCGCGAACATAGAATCTCCAACGGAGTGGGATTCCTGCCCGAAGCTTGGTAGACCCCAGCTACACGGCGCAATCTCCTACAGAACTCTCCGTAAATTCGGATTTATCCGCAAAGCCAATTGCGTTGCACTGGAAGCCAACCGGGGTATCGCGCACAATCGCGCCTTGCCGTCGAGTCTGCCACCGTGCAGTTCGACCTTCTTCGACTCGATCCGAACCTGCAGGAGTACCGCATGAACCTACTTGAATGGAACGACGTCGCCCTGGCGAAATACCTCACTACCAATCCGAACCTCAAGACCGAGATTCAGGACCTGAGTGCCGAAGAGCAGAAGCAGCAGACCCAATGGGCGTTCGAGGATGAAGCCGAAGACCTCGGCATCGAACCCTGGGAATTGGCGCTGCAACTGGTGGCCGAATCCCCTGAGCAACTCAAGTCCATGCGCCTGGAAGCCCATCACCAGGTGGCCGAGGCGCTCGGCATGGATTGGGAGCAATATCGCGAGCTCAATGACATCGAGGAATGAAACCCGTGAACCAGTCGTCTCAAGCCGGTGCCGCTGTTTACTCGCCCCTGACCTTGAAGCTCTATGACGGCTGGGTATTGGGAATTTCCAATCGGTTTGCCTGGCAGTGCCCAACCAGAAAAGTGCTGCAGCCTTTTTTCAATCGTCACGTTGGCGCACGCCATCTGGACGTTGGTGTTGGCACAGGTTATTACCTGACCAACGCCAATTTGCCAGCCAGCACCCAGGTAACCTTGCTTGACCTGAACCCCAGCAGTCTTGAAGCCGCACGTCGAAGGCTCGGTCGTCCTGACACCCGAGTCGTGCAGCACGATGTATTCCAGCCGCTGAGTGATGAACAGGTCGCGGTCTGCGATTCGATATCGCTGTTTTACCTGCTGCATTGCCTGCCCGGCACCATGGCCGACAAGGCCGTGGTTTTTGGCAACCTCAAATCCCGTCTGGCCGACAACGGCGTGCTGTTTGGGGCAACGATCCTGGGCGAAGAAGCCAACCATAATGGCTTTGGCGGCAAACTGATGGCGGTCTACAACAAGAAGGGTATTTTCGGAAACCGCAACGACACGGTTGCCGGGCTACGTAGCGCGCTGGCCCAACACTTTGCCGACGTGAGTGTTGAAGTGGTAGGCAAAGTGGCGTTGTTCAGCGCCCGTTCGGTCCTTTAATAATCAGCACTCACAGCGCTGCGCGGTTTCTTGGGGCAATTGCGAACTGACTCAGTAGTCAGCGCTTTACCTCACCGTTGTGGGTGAGTAACTTCTGCTGACTTCAATAAAAAAGGAATCGCGACATGAGTGATTTGATCTCGTACCACCTGGAAGACGGCATCGCCACGCTGACCTTGAGCAACGGCAAGGTCAACGCCATTTCTCCCGACGTGGTCGCGGCATTCAACGCTGCGCTGGATCAAGCCGAGCAAGATCGCGCCGTGGTGATCATCACCGGCCAGCCGGGAATTCTTTCCGGCGGCTACGACCTCAAAGTCATGACGTCCAGCGCCGAAGCGGCCATCAGCCTGGTCAAGCAAGGTTCGACCCTGGCGCGGCGCATGCTTTCGCATCCCTTCCCTATCGTTATTGCCTGCCCGGGACACGCGGTCGCCAAAGGAGCGTTCCTGTTGCTGTCGGCCGATTACCGGATTGGCGTCGAAGGGCCGTTCAGTATCGGTCTGAACGAAGTCCAGATCGGCATGACCATGCACCATGCCGGCATCGAGCTGGCTCGGGATCGCCTGCGTAAATCAGCCTTCCATCGCTCGGTCATCAATGGCGAGATGTTCGATCCCAAAGGCGCGCTGGAAGCAGGTTTTCTCGACAAACTGGTCAGCGTCGATGAGTTGCAGGACGCCGCCCGTACTGCCGCGCTGCAACTGAAAAAAATCAATATGAACGCGCACAAAAACACCAAACTCAAAGTGCGCAAGGCGCTGCTGGACACTCTGGACGCGGCCATCGTCGCCGATCAGCAGCATTCACTGTAAGCCGGATCCAGGACATGAAGCCCGCTACAGCGGGCTTTTCCCGGTCGGCGAACTCGCACCGAATTGCCTGATCTGATGCAGTAGAGCGCCCCGTTGCGCATATGACAGCACACCATAAAGAAGCGAAACCAACATGGGCCGAGTCGTCGCTGCCGCGGTTTACAGTGCAGGCAAAAAAGTCACCAATATCACCCTCGACGAAGGTGCTGCCTGGGCGGCCAAGCCGGGCCACTTTGTCTGGATCGGGTTGGAGCAGCCTGATGCCAGCGAACTGGCCACCCTGAAAAAACAGTTCAATCTGCATGAGCTGGCCATCGAAGATGCCATGGAGGTTCACAGCCGCCCCAAGCTGGAAACCTTCGGTGACGCGCTGTTTATCGTGACTTACGCGCCTGTTCGCGAGAACGGCAAGCTCGAATTCATAGAAACCCATATCTTCGCCGGCAAGGGCTACATCATCACCTCACGCAACGGCCACTCCAAGTCTTACGGGCTGGTGCGCCAACGCTGCGAAGCAAGGCCATTGCTGCTCGAACATGGCGAGGACTTCGTGCTGTATGCACTGCTGGATTTCGTCACCGAGAACTATCAGCCGGTTACCGAAGCGATTCACTGCGAACTCGAAGATCTTGAACACAATGTGTTGACCGGTTCTTTGAACGAATCTGACATCCAGCGCATCCACAGTCTGCGCCGCGATTTGCTGCGTTTGCGGCGTTATGTCTCGCCCATGGTGGAAGTTGGCGAAGAGCTGCAGCGGCTGGATTTTCCGTTCATCGACAAGAACATGCGGCCGTACTTTCGCGATGTGGAAATCCACGTCAAACGCCAGATGGAAGACCTGGGTAATCTGCGCGATATCGCCAGTCAGACCATCGAGATCGGCTTGCTGCTGGAGTCGTCGCGGCAAAGCATCGTGCAGCGCAAGTTCGCCGCCTGGGCCGCGATCCTGGCCTTTCCCACGGCCATCGCCGGGATCTACGGCATGAACTTCGAGAACATGCCCGAGCTGACCTGGCATTACGGCTATTTCACCGTGCTGGGCGTCATTGTCGGCGGCTGTACCGCGCTGTTCGCCAGCTTCAAGCGGTCGGGGTGGCTTTGAGGCAGCGGCAAGCGTCAAGCCTCAAGCCTCAAGCCTCAAGCCTCAAGCTGCAAGCGAAAACCCGATCTGCTTGTCGCTTATAGCTTGCCGCTAAACCGCTGCTTTATCTGCTTTGTGCGCCACAAACCTCATCATCCACTCGGCCACCGTCGTGCCGTTGTGCTCGTAATCCAGGCTGGCAATGCCCTGCTGATAAATATGCTCGCCCAGGCATTGCTGGCGAATGTCCAGCAAGGTGCGGGAATAATCGTGGATGAATTCTGGATGGCCCTGGAAACACAGCACCTGATCGTTGATGTGATACGCGGCAAACGGGCAGAACTCACTTGACGCGATGACCGTGGCGTTGGCCGGCAGCGCGGTGACCTGATCCTGATGGCTGATCAGCAAGGTCAGCTTGTCCATGGCCGGACTCATCCATGGCGTCGCAGGCGCCAGCGTGTAGTTATGAATGCCCACTCCCCAACCTTGCGTCGCCCGCTCGCTTTTGCCGCCAAGCAGCAAGGCCAGCAATTGATGCCCGAAACAGATCCCCAGCAATTTGTCGCCGCGCTCATAACGTTCGAGCAGGTAGGTCCTGAGGGTTTCGATCCACGGATCGGTGCCAAACGAGTCAGCTTTGCTGCCCGTCACCAGATAAGCGTCGAAGCGCTCGCCTTCGGGCGGATAAATGCCCTGCATCACGTTGTAGACAGTGAACTCGGCGGCAATCGGTTGCTGTGCAAAAAGCAGTTCGAACATCCGCCCGTAACCCTGATATTGATCGACCAATTCTGGGCGAAGGACGTCGGTTTCCAGAATGCAGATGCGTAACGGCATAAGAAAAGGTACCTGAAGCGGTAATGGCGATAATGCACCGACAAAGCCTGCCTTGAACGAGCACCGCAAGGCAAGGGGCGATTTGCCCTCCGGTGCGTTTTAGCTGAACCTTTGCTGTACTGATTCGCAGTCGTGCCGCCTGTCGCAGCCTTTAGAACAGCTCGCCCTTGACTGCCATTTCGAGCAACAGTGCTGGCGGTTCGAAGCGCTCACCATATCGCCCGGCCAGATACCGCGCCCGGGCAACAAATTCCTTGATCCCGTACTGATTGATAAACTGCAACGCGCCGCCGGTCCAGCCCGCGAAACCGATGCCGAAGATTGACCCGATATTGGCGTCAGCCACCGACAGCAGCACGCCCTCCTCCAGGCAGCGCACGGTTTCGATGGCCTGAACGAACAGCAAGCGATCACGCACGTCTTGGCCGGAAATCTGCACGTGCGCTTGCTCGAAACGACTTTTCAGTTCCGGCCACAACTGCTTGGACGCGCCTTCGGGATAATCGTAGAACCCGGCACCGGCCGCTTTGCCGACCCGCTTGTATTCATTGACCAGCAGGTCGACGACAGCGAAGGCCGGATGCTGCGGAACGGATTTGCCTTCAGCGGTCAGATCCTTGAGCGCTTGCTGACGGATGTGGCTCATCAGGCTCAAGGACACCTCATCGGAGACTGCCAGCGGCCCAACCGGCATTCCGGCCTTGCGCGCCTCGTTCTCGATCATCGCCGCCGAAATGCCCTCGCCCAGCATGGCAATGCCTTCATGGGTAAAGGTCGCGAATACCCGTGAGGTGAAAAAACCACGACCGTCGGCCACCACAATGGGGATTTTTTTGATTTGCAGTACGAAATCAAAAGCACGGGCCAGCGTTGCAGCGCTGGTACGCTCGCCCTTGATGATTTCCACCAGCTGCATCTTGTCCACCGGGCTGAAGAAATGCAGCCCGATAAAACGCTCAGGCCGCGAAATCGCCTGGGCCAGACCGGTAATCGGCAGCGTTGAAGTGTTAGACGCAATCACCGCATTCTGCAGCGCGAACTGCTCTGCGGCGGCGCAGACTCTGGCTTTGAGTTCCCGGTCTTCGAACACCGCTTCGATGATCAGGTCGCAGCCCTCCAGATCAGAATCGCGGCCGGTTGGATGAATACGCGCCAGGATCGCTTCACGCTTCTGCGCGTCCATTCGTCCAGCTGCAACTTGCTTGTCCAGCAGCTTGGCGGAATGCTCCTTGCCCTTTTGCGCTGCGGCGAAATTCACGTCTTTCATCACCACTGCAATGCCCGCACTGGCACAGACATAAGCGATCCCCGCACCCATCATGCCCGCGCCGAGAACCCCGACTTTGCGGGTGGTGAACGCTGGAGGGCCTTTGGGGCGCGAGCTGCCGGCATTGATTGCGTTGAGCTGAAACCAGAAGGTACCGATCATGTTCTTGGCGATCTGGTCGGTGACCAGCTCGGTGAAATAACGCGTCTCGATTGCCAGTGCGGTGTCGAAATTCACCTGTGCGCCCTCCACTGCCGCGCAGAGAATCTTCTCCGGAGCCGGGTAGCAACCCTGGGTTTTGTTGCGCAGGATCGAGGGTGCGATGGCCAGCATTTGCGCAACGTTCGGCTGGGCCGGTGTACCGCCGGGAAGCTGATAGCCCGGCATATCCCAAGGCTGCCGAGGGGCAGGATTGGCAATAATCCATTGCCTGGCCATGGCCAGCATTTCATCGCTGTTGGCGGCAAGCTGATCGATCAAACCGGCCTGGATGGCTTGCTGCACCCCAAGCTTTTTGCCTTCAAGCAGATACGGCAGCGCCTTTTCCAGCCCCAGCGTGCGCACCATGCGCACCACGCCACCAGCACCTGGCAACAAGCCCAGGGTCACTTCCGGCAGGCCGATTCTAACGTTGCCAGCATTCAGCGCGATACGGTGATGGCAAGCGAGACAAATTTCCCAGCCGCCGCCCAACGCTGCGCCGTTGATTGCCGCAACCACGGGTTTGCCCAGCGTTTCCAGGCTGCGCAATTGCGCCTTCAATTCGGTGACCATCGCCTGGAACCACTGCGCGCGGTCCTTGCCGACCAGGATCAATTCATTCAAGTCACCACCGGCAAAGAAGGTCGGCTTGGCCGAGGTGATAATCACGCCGGCAATCGACGTGTGTTCGTCCTGCAAACGGGCAACGGTGGCAGCCATGGCATCGCGATAGACCGCGTTCATGGTATTGGCACTTTGTCCCGGCATGTCGATGGTCAGGATAACAATCTGGTCCTGGCCTTTTTCATAGCGAATGGCATCGGTCATAACAGGTGATCTCAACGAATCCACAAGAAGGAAAGCATCAACGGCTCAGTAACACTCGATGATGGTCGCAATGCCCATGCCGCCACCGACACACAACGTCGCCAGGCCATAGCGCAGCTGCCGCGCCTCCAGCTCGTCGAGCAAGGTGCCAAGTATCATGCAGCCGGTCGCGCCGAGCGGATGCCCCATGGCAATGGAGCCGCCGTTGACATTGACCTTGTCGGGGTCAACGGCCATGTCCTTGATGAACTTGAGCACCACCGAAGCGAAGGCTTCATTGACTTCGAACAGGTCGATGTCATCGACCTTCAGACCGGCCTTGGCCAGTGCCTTGCGCGTTGCCGGGGCTGGCCCGGTGAGCATGATCGTCGGATCGGTGCTGGTGACCGCCGTCGCCACGATCCGCCCTCGCGGCTGCAGCCCCAACGTCTTGCCCTTGGCCGCCGACCCGATAAGCATGGCGGCCGCGCCGTCGACGATGCCGGAACTGTTGCCAGGGGTGTGCACGTGGTTGATGCGTTCTACATGGCTGTAGACCCGCAGAGCGGTGGCATCGAAGCCCATCCGGCCGATCATTTCAAAGCTGGGCTTGAGATTGCCCAGACCTTCCAGCGTCGAGTCGGCGCGAATGAATTCATCGTGATCCAGCAACAAGGTGCCGTTCTGGTCCCGCACCGGCACCAACGACCTGGCGAACGCCCCCGCCTGCCGTGCTCGGGCGGCTTTCTGCTGGGAATGCAGCGCGTAGGCGTCCACATCCTGGCGGGTGAAACCTTCCAGCGTGGCGATCAGGTCCGCGCCAATGCCCTGAGGCGTGAAGTGACACTGCAGGTTGGTCTGCGGGTCCAGCACCCAGGCACCGCCGTCGCTGCCCATGGGCACCCGCGACATGGATTCCACGCCGCCGACCACGACCAGCTCCTCAAAGCCGGAACGAATCTTCATCGCGCCAAGATTCACCGCTTCCAGACCCGACGCGCAAAATCGATTGATCTGCATCCCGGCCACGCTCACATCCCAGTCAGCGACCAGCGCAGCGGTCTTGGCAATATCCGCACCCTGCTCTCCCACGGGCGTGACGCAGCCGAGCACGATGTCATCCACCTGAGCGGTATCCAGATGATTACGCAGTTGCAACGCCTGCAGCAGCCCGGCGATCAGGTTCACGGGCTTGACACTGTATAGCGCTCCATCAGGTTTGCCCTTGCCGCGCGGGGTGCGTACCGCATCGTAAATCAGCGCTTCAGTCATGGTGTCCTCGGAGCCTTTATTATTGTTGGAATAAATACTGTGCTGACACCTTAGCTTCACTCCAGCGGTATTCAATGATCCAAACCACTGAACCGTTTTGCGCAGATGTAGGAAGAATCCGAGCCAGACGAACGGTAGCGCTGCAAACGAAGCGTCTCAATAAGTCTGAAGGTGTCTAGCCGGGTAGCGTCCGCTGGATTTACGAAGTGTATAGACGTTTTCAAGATGATATTTATAGATGGTTATACGTAATAGTTCTAAATGTCGCAGCACCTGGACTCTAAGGTTAAGTCTGTAGCAATGGGCGCCAGAACAATCAAGACCAGCGCCTCGGTTGACGGCAAGCTTGCCGCACCAGTTGCTCAACACAATCACCTTTGCCAGCTGCCCGAACATTCACTAACGAATTCGGTGAGCTTTTGTAGCTCTGGAATAACAAAAAAGGCAGACAGCCATGTTCAAGCATTCAAAATTCCGTCAGGCCGGACTTATCGTCTTCGCCACTACACTGCTATTGATCCTGCCGAATATGACCCGTCTATTCGGTTGATGGTCGCGCATCGCATCGGACGCCCAGCCTGTTAGTGCGTTTTCGAACCGAGCATAACAGTGCCTACCTCTCTATTCGAATGAATGGAGGTTGGTGTTTGCGCAAAGGATTGATGGTGGCGTTGCTGGTGATGAGTGCGGCTTTTGTGGGAGTGAAATAACCCTGGAACATCGGCCGACTTCAAACCTCGTCTCAACGATGGTCAATGACCATCGTTGAAGTAGGTGGCTTTACTGGTGCTGCGCCTGCATCATGATTTTCGGCGCGTCGACCATCGGCGACACCAGGACTTTGGCGTGCATCTGCTCGCTGCCGCCACCCCGGCGCATGCCGCGCACCGGGCATGCATCCAGGTAATCCAGTCCCACCGCCAGTTTCAGGTGGCGTTCCGGGATGGCCAGTTCATTGGTCACGTCAAAACTGTACCAGGCGTCATCGATCCACGCCTCGGCCCAGGCATGGCTGGCCAGGTGCTCGCTGTCTTCGCTGTACAGATAACCCGATGCATAACGCGCCGGAATCCCCAGGCTGCGCGCGCAGGCCAGAAAGGCGTGCGTGTGATCCTGACAGACACCGGTGCGGCCGGCGAACGACTGGACGGCGCTGGTATCGACCTCGGTTGAACCCGGCGTGTAAGTAATGTGCTGGTTCAGCGCGTGCATCAAATCAATCAAGCCATTGCGGTCCCTGCGCTTGCGGCATTGCTTGGCAGCGAAGGCGCGAATGGCTTCATCGGGTTCGGTCAGGCGCGTGAAGCGCAAAAACGGCAGCGGCGACTGGCTTTCATGCTCGGCTTCGCGCTTCTCGTCGATTTCCACCTGGCCACGGGCCCCGATGATGATCGCTTCATGGGGCTCGTCCATGGTCAGCACGTGCAGGATATTGCCGAACGGATCAACTTGCGCACGCACCGGCCGTGGCAGAGTGAGCTGCCAGCTAAGGACCTGTTGGCGCTCGCTGTCGTGTGGCGTCAGACGCAAATACTGAATACTGGCGCGGACCTGATCCTCGTAGTGATAGGTGGTCTCGTGGCTAACTGAGAGTCTCATGCAGCCTCCAGATAAGAAGTGTGGATGGCGTTACCCAATTGGGCTACCAAAGGAATGAATTCGTTCAACCACTCGTGCAGGCCTTCTTCCAGGATTTCGTCGATCCCGGTATAGCGCAGGCGTGCGTCTAGTTCCGCCGCCAGACGCTGGGCGGGACGCCCGTTGGCCCCCGGCAGGCTGGCAAGGATCAGGTCGAGCTCTTCCAGACAGGCGCTCAGCGAACGCGGGATGTCCGGGCGCAGCAACAGCAATTCGGCGACTTGCCGCGCGCCGGGTGCATCGCGGTACAGCTCGGTGTAAGCCTCGAACGACGACAGCGCACGCAATAACGCGCTCCACTGGTAATAACCATGAGCAGAGCTGTCGGACACCTGATGGGTATCGCGGCCACGCAGTTCGAGCATTTCGTAGCGCGCATCCAGCAGGCGCAAGGTGTTGTCGGCGCGTTCGATGAAGGTGCCCAGACGAATGAAGCGAAACGCATCGTGACGCATGATGGTGCCGTAAGTGGCGCCGCGAAACAGGTGCGAGCGTTCCTTGACCCACTCGCAGAAACGGCTCATGCCATAGCGGCTCAGGCCTTGTTCAGCGATACCGCGAATTTCCAGCCAGGTGGCGTTGATGTTTTCCCACATGTCGGCGGTAATTCGCCCACGAACCGCATGGGCGCTGGCCCGCGCGGCGCCCAGACAGCTGTAGATGCTGGCCGGATTGCTCGCATCCAGAGCAAAAAAATGCAGCAGGCGTTCGGCATGCAATTCGCCATGGCGCTCAAGATAATGGTCCAGCGTGCCGGTAATCAGCAGGGGCATGGCCAGTTCATCCAGCCCGTCTCCACGCCCGTCCTGAGGCATCAATGACAATGAGTAGCTGACGTCGAGCATCCGCGCGAGATTCTCCGCTCGCTCCAGGTAACGCGACATCCAATATAAATCCGAGGCAGTTCTACTTAGCATTGGCAGGCATCCTTAATCCTCAACCACCCAGGTGTCTTTGGTTCCGCCACCTTGCGACGAGTTCACCACGAGCGAGCCTTCACGCAGCGCGACGCGGGTCAGCCCGCCCGGGACAACGCGGGTTTCGCGGCCGGACAGGACAAATGGGCGCAGGTCGATGTGTCGCGGGGCAATCCCGTTCTCGACAAACGTCGGGCAGGTCGACAGGCACAGCGTGGGCTGGGCGATGTAAGCGTGGGGCTTGGCTTTGATTCTGGCCCGGAACGATTCGATTTCCGCAGCGGTCGATGCAGGTCCGACCAACATGCCATAGCCACCGGAACCCTGGGTTTCCTTGACCACCAGATCGCCAAGATTGGCCAGCACGTGGGACAGCTCTTCAGGTTTTCGGCACTGGAAAGTCGGCACGTTCTTGAGGATTGGCTCTTCATCCAGATAGAAACGAATCATGTCGGTCACATACGGATAGACCGACTTGTCATCCGCCACACCGGTGCCGATGGCGTTGGCCAGCACGACATTGCCCGAGCGATAGGCCGACAGCAGGCCTGGCACGCCGAGCATCGAATCCGGATTGAACGCCAGCGGATCAAGGAACGCGTCGTCCAGGCGACGGTAGATCACGTCGACAGCCTTGGGACCATCGGTGGTGCGCATGAACACACGATCATCGCGCACGAACAGGTCAGCACCTTCGACCAGCTCCACACCCATCTCCCGCGCCAGAAAGGCGTGTTCGAAAAAGGCGCTGTTGAAGCGGCCGGGGGTCAACACCACGACACTTGGATTATCGATGGGGCTGGAGCTTTTCAGGGTATCGAGCAGCAGGTTTGGATAATGATCGATGGGCGCAATGCGCTGCGCGGCGAACAGTTCCGGGAACAGACGCATCATCATCTTGCGGTCTTCGAGCATATAGCTCACCCCGCTCGGGGTCCGCAAATTGTCTTCCAGCACGTAATACGTGCCGTCGCCGTCACGCACCAGATCGACACCGGAGATATGCGAATAAAGATCGCGGTGCAGATTCAGCCCTTGCATCGCAATCTGATATTGCTCGTTGGCCAATACCTGCTCGGCGGGAATAATCCCGGCCTTGATGATGCGCTGCTCGTGGTAAAGGTCAGCGAGAAACATGTTCAACGCTTTAACGCGCTGAATGCAGCCCCGTTCAACCACCCGCCATTCGCTGGCAGGGATGCTGCGCGGAATCGTATCAAAAGGGATCAGGCGCTCTGTGCCCTGCTCGTCACCGTACAGCGTGAACGTAATCCCGGCGCGATGAAACAATAGATCGGCTTCACGCCGACGCTGAGCCAGTAACTCAGGCGGCGTTTCACCCAACCAGCGGGCAAATTCCCGGTAATGCGGGCGGACCAGGCCACCAGCATCGTACATCTCATCATAAAAGGTGCGGATCATGCCGTACTCCTTGTCACCACGGACACCAAGGGCCTTCGCAAGGCCCGTGCCATCGGCATAAACGCTTAAATATCAACTGGTTAAATAACGACTTAAGGATGACCGCACCATTCCTGTGCAATATCCTTCCTAACCAATTCTCCTACGCCTCATTCGGAAGCGTCCTTCAACTGCGAAAGCTATCACCAGCATAGCCAGAGTTGATTTCACGAGTCGATATTGTTTCCCGATAATCCCCTGCATCCGGGCAATCACTCATTTGGATGCCCTGTTTCAAGTCGTTGTCGAAAAACACCGCAGCGTCTGCAACAACCGAATTTTCCGAACTTCCCTTTGAGCCACTCTCTTGAGTGGCTTTTTTTTGCCTGCCCTATGGTCAGCGGCGCGGCGCATATTGGTTAACAGTCTTAGAGTCCTCAAACCAAAACCGGCCGATTCCGAGGGATGCCTCCGAATCGACCGGTCGTTCAACGCATCAATGACATCTCATGCGCTGGGAGCCTCTGATCTCCTGTGTGACGCCCCAACCCTCGACTTCACCGTCGAGCGCTTCGATTGCCGTCTGAAAGTCTTGCTCGAAATCACCGATACCGTCGTAAGTCGCATACATGACTTTGCTCAACTGCAAATGCCACGCGCCGTCATCTCTGACGTTGATCTGGGTATTCAGGGATTCGCCACGAAATCGTCCCGCAGCCTGCCGTGCCCGCTCCTCATCCGGGAAAATGGCATAAAACTCGATGGGGTGAATGCGCGCGAAGTCAAAACCGCCCTCTTTCATGCGGCGCAGTACGTTACTGCTGATGTCCTCTTGATAGGCTGTGCTCATGAAACGTCCTCCTATGCAACGATAGATAGAGTTTCAACGCTCCCGGAACGACGCTCCGATCGGAGGCCGTCACACGGCAGATACTCTGCCGGGCGGGAATCAAGCATGTAGCTGACAAGGCCACGCCTGCTGGGCAGGCGAGGCATCGACATGACGAGGCTGGAGAAACGCTTCACCGGCCTCAATTGCAGAGTAACCCCATCGTTGGCGTTATGCCAATTCAGGGCGAGGGATTTTTTCAGGTGGTCAGGATGCTTCGGTGATGGAGATGATCTCCACAGCATTCTGGTCTTTCAACGATTTCACGGTGGGCTCGGCCGTGCGACCTTCCAGGTCATTCAGGTCAAGCTCATCGGCTACAGGGAACAAAATCGGCCGCAGCCGACGAGCTACCTCTTCCTCGGTGGGACGCTGCTCGGCATCAAGATCCAGGCTTTGTTGCACACCATCTTTATCCAGATACGAAATGGTCCACTGTTTCATCGATGTCTCCTCAGCAGCCGAAAACGCGGCTTACGTGATCTTGACCTTTTTGGGCCGAAGTTCGTTCAAATCAGTTCGCGGGAGGCATCGAACAATCATGCGTCGCCCCGCAGATCTGCCCACGCTTATAGCGCAAAAAGCCTCCAGAAGGAGGCTTTTGTTCGGCGCGTGCAGCGATCAGTTCTTGTTCTTGCTCGCTTCTACCCCGGCGGTGTTATCCAGAAGGCTCTTGGTTGCGGTCTGCAGGAAGCTGTCGAGTTTGTTACGCAGTTCCTGGGTATCCGGCGCATCCGGGATCACTTCGGCATGGGGTGTGCGGCCCAAGGTGTACGACAAGACTTTCGGCTCCATTTCCTTGGGTTCGATCAGGATCCTGTCGCCGGTCACCAGCGCGACGGTCTGCTCGCTGCCCGAAGGCTTGATCACGCCAAAACCCTTGTCGCCTTCCGGCAGGTTCAGCAAGTCGCGACCCCAGCACTGGTTGCGGCTTTCGCCGCCCAGGCGGCCCATGATGGTCGGCACGATGTCGATCTGGGTGCCGACAATGCTGCTGCGCTGGCCAAATTTCTGTTGCACGCCTGGACCGATCATCAGCATCGGCACGTTGAAGCGGCCCAGGTCCATTTCGGTGATTTGCTGGTTGTTGCCGAAACCGTGGTCGCCGACCACGATGAACAGCGTTTCCTTGTAGTACGGTTCTTTTTTGGCCTTCTCGAAGAACTGCCCGAGCGCCCAGTCGGAGTAACGCATGGCGGTCATGTGTTCGTTCAGAGAGCCCTGGTCCGTCACGCGATCTACCGGCAGGTTGGCTGGCAACGCGTACGGCGTGTGGTTGGACAAGGTCTGCAGCAAGGCATAGAACGGCTTGCCGTTTTCGCCACGGGTCTTCAGTTCCTGAGCGCCGCGATCAAACATGTCCTGGTCGGAAACGCCCCAGGTGGGATCGGAGAACACCGGATTGACGAAGTCGTTGCGACCGATGAAATTGGTCATGCCCTGGTTGCTGAAGAAGCCGGACTGGTTGTCCCAGGCGAAGTCGCCGTTGTAGACGTACACGTCATCGTAACCACGGGCGCTGAGCAATTGCGGCAGGCCGGACAACTTATGACTGCCTTCCGGCGTCTGCATCAGGTACTCGAAACCCGGCAGGTTCGGGAAGCACGCCATGGTGGCAAACATGCCCTGGTGGGTGTGGGTGCCGTTGGAGAAGAACCGGTCGAACAGCAGACCTTCCTTGGACAGCTTGTCGAAGTACGGCGTGATATTCGCCTCATCGCCCAGCGCACCCACCGAGTGACCGGCGAAGCTTTCCATCAGGATCACGACGACGTTCTTGATCGGCAGGGTATTTTCCGCTGGCGGCATGGAGTCGCGACGCACTGCCGCGATCTCTGGATCGACCAGTTTGTCATGGGCCGTGAGCAACATGTCGCGCACGGTCTGCTGCGCCTGTGGCTGCGGCAGAGTCGCCTTCCAGATGTTGTCACGATCTTCTGACATGCGGCTTTTCGCGGCAGCAATCAGGGTCAGCGTGCCGTTCAGGCCCAGGGTATTGGCGAAATTCGATTCGGTGGTGTAAGCATCGCCCCAACGCAACGGCGGGCCCTGGCGCAAGGTGCCACGAGCCGCGACAACCGCGATCAGCAGGCAAACCACGAAAACACCGATACGGGCATACCACGGGGCAATCGAGCGTTGGCTGGAAGTGCCGCCAGCCACGGAGCGTCGCGGCCGGGTTGCGCGATCCACACCTTTGAACACCAGGCTCAACAACCAGGTGACGAAAGCCCAGGCCAACAGGTAGCGAACCACCGGGAAGCCGTACCACAACATACTCAGAACGGTCTTCGGATCTTCCTTGACGTACTGGAACACCAGGCCGTTCAGGCGCTGGTGAAATTCACGATAGAAGTCCATCTCCATCAGGCCGAAGAACAGCGTCAGGCTCGCGACCAGCGTCAGCCAGAAACGAAAGAACCCGCGCATCGCCATGATCCGCGCACTGAACAGCGCCAGAATCAGGGGGATAAGCAGGTAAACCGTCAGCCGCAGGTCAAAGCGCATGCCGTTGAGCATCGCTTCAACGAATGCCGATGCAGGCGTATCGCCGATCATTTCGCGGTTGTAGACCAGCAGTGCAATACGCAGCAGCGTATACAGCACCATCAGCACCAGCCCGCTTAACAGCGTGTACGCCAGATGCGATTTGACGGTAGGTTGCATCGAGCGCGACGAGGCGGGCTGATGACTCAGGGCGTCCGTTGTGGCCATGTCGTTCTAGGATCCGTTGGATTCAAAAAAGGGGTTCAAAAGTCTGTGCGCCAGGCGACGTTTTCACATCGAGCAAACCGCGGGGGGCAAATCTTACGTGATCATTCACGGATAAACACCGATGGCTGTTCGATGTTTCATCTTGAACGGTACGAAATCGACGGCGTCATTGCTCTGCAATCAGCGTTAGCAGCCAGTGAAGCGTTATTAAGCGCGGCAGATTTTCAGTGACATAACGTGAAAATTTCGTCGTTCGCGGCGCCAGGATTCAGCTGAAAGACTGGCTGTAAAGGCTCACGCCGTACTCGATTGCCTGGAAAACATCTGGCGCGTCACTGGCGAATTCGGCGTTATCGCGCAACGATGCCTGAGCCGCCGCGATCAGCTTTTGCAGGCGTTGCCGGGGTTTGGCGACATCACAGACCTGCGCCAGCGCAAGAATTCCCAACCGTGAGGCGAACAGGCTTTTCGATCCGTCGAGGCTCAGCGCCAGCGAATCCTCTTTTATGTAAGCAGTTGTGTTGACGATGTCGTAGGCCGGTGCCAAGGCTGCATCACTGCCCAAAGGATCGCGATATAACACGCCGAAATTCTTCAGATGCGCGTCGCCGTTACCCACAATGCAGCTCAGCGCAACGATGTCGAAGAACTGATCCAGCGATGACCGGATGTATTCAGGTGCGCAAAACAGGCGAATGGCTCGAGCAACTTTTTCATAGCTCGAAGCGTATTTCTGCTCGGTGCCCAACCCCATCAGCACGGCCATGTCTTCGAAACCAATAACGCGCTGGTCGGCCTCACGATCAAAGCGACGCATGACGAACAACTGCCGATTTTCGGAGAGGTAAAACTCTGGCACCGGCATTCCTGCTCGGCGAGCGGCGTCCATACAGAGGTACTCATTGATCGCAAGGCCGGGGAAATCGCTGCGTCCGGATTTGATAATCAATTCTGGCATCAGCATGGTGGCTTTGAACTCGGCGCTCAGCGCTTCCGGGACAATGACCTTGGGCTGCACCCCGGAAATCCCCGTGCGCAGGATGTAGCTGTCTACCAGCTCGGCAAACAGATCATGGGCGCCGTCCCAGCTGAGAATCTGCGCCAGACTTCGCGCTTCGGGCTGCCCACTGTTCGCCAGCAGCTGGTCGATAGCGGATGATTGAACACCGACGCGGCCTACGGGCGAGCTATTGCCGGTCAGGGCCATCAACAGCATCGGATTGATCGGCGTGGTTTTCGCCAGCCGGTTGCGCAATTGCTCCAGGACGTAGCCTTCGGGGAGGTTCATCTGGAATATCGGGTGCAGAGCGTGGGCGTTATAAGCAATGTCGCGCACTGGCATGGTCAGGCTGATTTGCATGCGCGGGTCGGCATCAATGCCATATCGGAACAGGTAGTCCGCAGTATCTTGCGAAGACAGTTCGCCACTTTCACCCTCTGGCGTGACGATGCGCACCCGATCCAGAGCCTTCATCGAAAGACCTCTTGCAGCTCTTCAAACACAGGACGGCGTGCAGGAATAACCTGCAGTTCGGCACCCAGAGCAGCGAGGACTTTGGCGTAGAGGTTGATTGAAACCGTGGGGCTGCCCTTTTCGATTTCGGCGAGCTTTTGTCGGGTAACGCCGGAGCGTGCAGCCAGTTCAACCAGCGTCAGGCCGCGTGCCTTGCGCATGCTTGCGATCTGCTGGGCCAGCCGGTCGACAACAAGAACAGTGTCCATGGTTATGCCTGCATAACATTTCATTAAAAATGGAATGTATACGTAACATGGCCACCTCACAACAGAATGTTACGTACACATAACTTTTCCGATGAAATGTTATGTATACGTAACTTTTTACACTATTCAGTCGTTGCTAGGCTTGTTGACTGCCTGCAGTACGTATTGCGGCAGGGCGAATGCGCCGATGTGGACTTCCGGGTTGTAATAACGGGTTACGATGCCGCTGCCGGCGAAACGCTGACGCAAGGTTTCCAGCGGCAGTTTGCGATAGGCCGTGTTGGTCGCGCCCCAGGCGAAGGTCATGGCGCCACCGATGTAGGTGGGAATCGCCGCCTGATAGAAATGCCAGTCCGCGAACAATCCACGCATCCGCCCGGCGGTGGTTTGTACACCGCTCAACTGCATGAAAGGCGTGCCGTTCTGGGTTACGAGAATGCCGCCCTCGTTCAGACAGCGGTGGCAGGCCTGATAGAAGTTTTCCGAGAACAGCACTTCGCCCGGACCAATCGGGTCCGTGGAGTCGGAAATAATCACGTCAAATTTTTCTTCGGTGGTGGCGACAAAGCGCATGCCGTCATCGATCACCAGGTTCAGGCGCGGATCTTCGAACGCACCCTTGGAGTGGTTCGGCAGAAACTCCTTGCACATCTCGACCACAGTACCGTCGATTTCAACCATGGTGATGTGCTCGACACCGCGGTGCTTGGCCACTTCACGCAGCATGCCGCCGTCGCCACCGCCGATGATCAACACCCGGCGCGCTGCGCCATGGGCCAGGATCGGCACGTGAGTCAGCATCTCGTGGTAGATGAATTCGTCAGCTTCAGTGGTCTGAATCACGCCATCCAGAGCCATCACGCGTCCCATGCGCGGATTCTGGAAGATCACCAGGTGCTGATGCTCGGTGCGCACTTCGTGAAGCAGTTTTTCCATGCGAAAACGCTGGCCATAACCTTCGTACAACGTTTCTTGATAATCGCTCATGGGTAAGTCCCTGATAAATGCGGATGGCAGGACGGCAGGCCGCCCATAAGAATGGCGCGCATTCTACGTCGAGGAACATGACAGGTCGAACCTCCATTGCCCCACGCCGATATCATCAGGCCAATCAGGCTGAAATCTACACAAAAAAAACGCCTGACTGCCAAAGGACAATCAAGCGTTATTGAGGCATAGCCCGATCAGCGTTATCGATCAGATCCGCACATTGCCGCGCGGACCGGCGATAGCCCAGATGATCAGACCCAAGACCGGCAGCAGAGCAATCAGCAATACCCAAAGGATCTTCATCCCGGTTTCGGCACCACTTTTCAGAACGTTGATGATGGCCCAGATATCGAGGGCAAGAATGATCAGCCCTACCAAACCATTGAAGGTGGAACCCATGGTGTCGCTCCTGATTGTCCCGAATGAATATATGCCTGCTTAGGATAGTCGCAGTCTTGAAGGGTTCCGTTGAACCAACGGCATATTTTTGCGCTCCGACTTGATAAGACGGGCGTAACGGCGCAAATTTTTTATTAACTCCGCAAAGGTCAGGCACTCATGCAAACTCCCGCACAACCGCGAACGTTGTGGGCGACATGGTTCGCTCAGGCACAATCAACGCCCCTGCTCAGTCTCAGTTTTCTGGTGGTGTTACTGGTGGTGCTCGGGCTGCTGATCGCCAGTGGCTATAACGCCATCTACGGCGCCAATCAGGACAACCTGCATTACGCCTTGCTCGGCGGCACCGCCGGTTTCGGCGCGACCGCATTGGGCGCGGTGATGGCCGTGGCCATGCGCGACATTAAACAGCGCAGCCAGGACATTATGCTTGGCTTCGCGGCGGGGATGATGCTCGCGGCGAGTTCGTTTTCCCTGATCCTTCCCGGCCTGGCGGCTGCAAGGGAAGTTACCGGAAGCGGGCCGTTTGCCGCGGCAACCGTGGTGCTGGGGCTCGGCCTGGGCGTGCTGTTGATGCTCGGCCTGGACAAATTCACCCCCCACGAACACGAAAGCGTCGGTCGTCAGGGGCCGCACTCCGAACGGATCAATCGGGTCTGGTTATTCGTCCTGGCAATCACCCTGCACAACCTTCCGGAAGGCATGGCCATCGGTGTCGGTTTTGCCAATGGCGACATGAATGTCGGTCTGCCGCTGGCCACCGCAATCTCGATTCAGGACATTCCTGAAGGCCTGGCGATTGCCCTGGCCTTGCGCGTCACCGGGCTTTCAGCATTCAAGGCGATGCTGGTGGCGATCGGTTCGGGCCTGATGGAGCCGATCGGGTCGCTGATCGGCCTGGGGATTTCCAGCGGCTTCGCCATCGCTTATCCGGTCAGCCTGGGGCTGGCAGCGGGCGCCATGTTGTTCGTGGTATCCCATGAGGTCATTCCGGAAACCCACCGCAACGGCCATCAAACGCCAGCAACCCTGGGTTTGATGGGCGGTTTCGCGGTGATGATGTTTCTCGATACCGCGCTGGGTTGATCAGCTCGATGCCTTCAGCGCTTGCAGTGCGGGCGCTGCGTGGATGCCGACCGCAGCGCACAGTTCAAGAACGCGCGCCTGATCATTGCCGTAGACCAGCACGGTTTGCAGCTCGTCATCCAAAGGCTGGCTGAGGTTCATCAGCACGTAACCACCCATTTCCTTGTTCATGGCGCCCAGCTGAATCTGAATACGGTTGAGCGCAGTCAGTGGCTCGACCTTGGCCAATTGCCTGGGTTTGATATTGAACGTGACGTCGGGTCCGAACGACTCGACGATTTGCGCGAACAGATCCATGTAGGTATCGGCCTGGAACAGCACGGTCTCCGGCAAGCTGCCCACCACGACCCACTCGCCCAACTTGATCGGGAAAGTCTCGTCGTAGTTGATGTCCGGATTAGCCGCCAGGAAAGCCTGAGGATCGGCGTACGCCTGAGCCGCTTCGTCGGCGATGCGCTCGATATCCTGCTCGCCCATGCAACCCGAACTGATTTTGCCGATTAATTCGATAAGTTGATTCTTCATGGAGCGATCCTGATCACAAGCAAAAATAAAGGCGCGAAGGATAACGACAAATCCTGCGCACCTCTATATCAGTTGGCGAGTTTGCTCAACTGCGCGGCGGTGTCTGCTGCACCCATGGTTTGCGCGGCGGCCAGTGGCGTAACGCCCTTGGCGTCCTGCACGTGGGGATTGGCGCCCTTGCTGATCAGGTAATCGACGATTTCCGTGCGATTGAACATTGCCGCCATCATCAACGCAGTGCGGCCGTCCGCCGAAGCGCCTTCCACATCGGCGCCGCCTTCGATGAGCAATTTAACCACCGCCATATCGCCCTTGAAGGCAGCGCCTGCCACCGGGCTCTGGCCGTTGTCGTTACGGATTTCCGGATCGGCCTGATGCTTGAGCAGCACCCGAACGGCGTCCTGATGGCCGTGATAGCTGGCCAGCATCAACAACGTGTCGCCTTTGTGGTTGCGCAAGTTCGGCGTCAGGCCTTTCTCCAGAAGCTTGTCCAGCATCACCGCATCGCCACGGCGCGCCACGTCGAACACCTGCTCTGCGAATTCGAGGGCTTCGTCATCGGTCATCCGCACGGGTTCGGCAGTCGTATTGGTTTGATCTGACATCAGGTATCTCCTCGCAAGCGGTGCGCACGCCGCATTAATCAGGTTCAGGAAAGCTGTCTGGTAATGACCGCAACTGTGCGCAGCCGTTCGAATGGGGTCAAGGCAAAGCCGCCTATCAAGGTCATCAATAAATAGACGGAAAAGGTTTTTCAGGCCGGCTCGAATAATTCGGCAAAAACGTGGTCAGAGCGTCAGGTGCGTTCGCATCTCCGTCCGGTTCTGCAAGAGCCCGGACTTTCGCTTAAGTTCCACGCCTTGTCCGTCCGACCGCAAAAAAACCCGCAAAATGCAGGATGCACGATGGGCCTTCATGCAAATTGCACGAGACTCGAAAATTTCAAAATCGGTAACTTACTGATTTTAAAAGACTTAATTTATATACAAATACTGGCACAGTCACTGCACTAGTAATTCCACGCTTGTTATCCCATGAGCAATGGAGCCGCTAGACATGACTTTTATCCAAGAAAAATTCGCTTCCGTCTTTTCCGAATTCGACGTAACCACTCAGGCTCGTCCTGACGGTGGTGTGCTTCTTTCTTTGCGTAACAGTGAAGGCAAACAGATCCGTCGTTCCGTGTCTTATGCGCAGCTCCATACTCCGGTTCAGCTGGAATGGGTAATCAGCGCCATTCGTCGCGACCTCGCCGCGCAAGCCAGCGAACTGCCGGCCATCTCGATGCTGCAAAGCCAACACCGTTTTGATTTGCCGACCTACCACACTCGCTGAGTAATGGTGAGGCCGACTGCACGATTCACGCTGTACTGATTCACCCGCTCTCTCATCCTTTGTTTTTTGCCGCGACTGCCGAAAGGCTTTCGCGGCTTTTTTTTTGCGCGATAAATACCGACTCGTTGGAGCAAGGCTTGCCCGCGAATCGCACTGCCAGTTGACCTGTTTCTGCGCGTGAAGATCGCGTTTACCCGACTTACTTGATAATCCCCTGGGACAACGCCTCCCCCACCGCCTGCGCGCGATTGGAGACGCCCAACTTGTTGTAAATGCTCTTCAGATGATATTTCACGGTAGGCGCGGCGATTTGCCGGATCGATGCGATTTCGGTAGTGGTCTTGCCTTCTCTGACCCACTCCAACACTTCAATCTCCTTCTCGCTAAGCCCCCGGGATCGTAACTTCGCGCCTCTGCCCACCATGTGCAGGACCGGCACCAGACTGGACAGCAAGTATTTATCCGCAGCGGTGAGGCTTCGGGTCAAACCGTTGAGCGAGCAGATTGAAGTGACACCCTGAAATCCCTGGCCCTGATGGCTGTAGCCGTAGGAGCAACCTGGATTCAGTTGATGACTGGCAACGGCCTCGTTGTAGCTGCTGGAAGGCGGATCGAGCTGGAACGCCTTGCGCCAGTCGAGAAAACCCAGTTGCTCCCGGTAATATCTGACCACCGGATCTTCCAGCAGCATCCGGCTGCGGCGGTACATGTGGCGCCAGTTGCTGTCGACGTTGGACGTCACAATAGTCAGCAGCATCGAACCCCGGAACTGATAAAACATTGCCCGCTCGCAATTACACTCGCGCCGCAACCAGACCAATGCGTTTTCAATTGCATATTCGCTGTCCAGCTCGGTAACGCTGCTGACTATTTGTTGTATGAGCGGATCAAGATTCGCGTTTCGTGATTTGGCAGTTTCCATCGTGGCTAGCTCCTTATCCAGCCGGCCACTGTTTTATGGTTTTCAAGCAATATCGGCGATGGCTGGATGAGCAGAAAACTACACGAATAAACGCGCTGAAAAGCCAAAGCGAAAACAAACAGTCATCGCCGACTTACATCCAGGTCAGGTCCCACAACGCATTCAGAAACGACTGACTAAAGTTCTGCAGATAAGTAACGAGGCAGGCGATGTTTGCTGACGGCAGCCGCAGTTCTGGCCCGCGACTGCCGAGGGAAGACCAATCAGAAGCGGGCCAGATCAATCACCGCGAAACTGGCAACGTTGCTGTGCCCGACCAGTTCACCGCCATTGCGAACCAGGCCACAAGTCGCCATGCCGGCGGCTTGTGCGGCGTCCAGTTCCTCGACGATGTCCGAGAGAAACACGATCTGCTCGGCAGGCAACCCAATAGCGGCAGTGATTGTTTTGTAGGACTGCGGATCGCGTTTTGGGCCGGAAGTGGTATCGAAATAGCCACTGAACAATCCGGACAAATCACCCGCTTCAGAGCAGCCGAAAATCAGTTGCTGCGCCTGAATCGAACCCGACGAATAAACGTACAACGCGTAGCCTTCCTGATGCCAGCGCTTGAGTGCTTCCACGGCGTCGGGATAAACGTGGCCCTTGAGCTGACCGGCCTTGTAGCCCTGCTCCCAGACCATCCCCTGCAGTGCTTTGAGCGGCGTGGCCTTGCGGTCCTCGGCGATCCATTGCAAGAGGATCTCGACAACGCGCTCCACGGACGCCTGCGGCTCGCTGCTGTCCGCGCGCACGGCTTGCAACTGCGCGGCAACGGCAGGTTCGCTGGCATGTTGACGCACGAAGTCCGGCAGATGTTTCGCAGCGAAAGGGAACAGCACGTCGAGGACAAAACTCACGGCGCTGGTGGTGCCTTCGATATCGGTCAGGACAGCTTTAATCGTCATCGGTATCCGCTCCTATAAATCGTCGAGCTGCGGAAAGTTGCGGGCGATGCTTTCGCCGGTGAAGTTGGCAACCCAGCCTTCAGGATTGTTGAACAGGCGAATGGCCACAAAATGCGGGTTCTCGCCCATGTCAAACCAGTGCCGGGTACCCGCAGGAACGGAGATCAGGTCGTTTTTTTCGCACAGTACGGCATAGACATAATCGTCGATGTGCAGCGTAAACAGCCCACGGCCGGCGACGAAAAATCTTACTTCGTCTTCCCCATGCCGATGTTCGTCGAGGAATTTGGCGCGCAGTTCGGCTTTTTGCGGATGGTCGCTGTTGAGGCTGATCACATCGACAGTGACATAACCGCGTTCGGTCATCAGCTTGTCGATCTGCAACCGATAAGCGCTGATGACTTCTTCCTGGGGTGCGCCGGGAGCAATCGGCGTAGCCGCCTGCCAACGGTCGAAACCGACACCGTGCTCAGCCAGGGTTGAGGCGATGTCTTCGACGTGGGTCAGGACTTTATTGGGCTGGTCAGGGCTGGACTCGTGATAAACGAACAGGCTGCTCATGGGCAATTCCTCGGTTTTGGTGAACCCTGCGGCTGATTTTAATAATAGGAAAGCCAGGCCGCTGCGGGTAAAGCTGTTATCGATTCAATATGGCGAGGGTTTTCAGCTCGCATTCAAACAGAAACTCGAACGCTTCGATCTGACGCAACGCATCGCTCATTCGCGCGCCCCAGGTGTACAGACCGTGGCCGCGAATCAGATAACCGGCGCAGTCTGGATGGGCATCGAGCCAGGGCTGGACCTTGGCGGCCAGTCGGGCGATGTCCTGATCGTTGTCGAAGATAGGCACCACAACCCGGGATTCATGAGTGACGACACCGCTGAACGCCTTTTGCAGCTCGTAGTCCTCGAACACCAGATGATCGGCGGCAGTCAGACGAGACAATACCGTAGCGTTCACCGAATGAGTGTGCAGCACCGCGCCGACGTCCGGCCTGCAGCTATAAAGCTGGGTGTGCAGCAAGGTTTCCGCTGAAGGCTTCTTGCCCGGCTCCAGGCTGTGGCCGGCCAGATCCGTCGCAAGCACGTCGTCCGGGCCCAGTTCGCCCTTGTGCTTGCCGGAAACGGTCAACAGCACTTCGGTGGCGCTCAGCCGTGCGGAATAATTGCTGCTGGTGGCGGGTGACCAGCCACGTGCATATAAAAAACGCCCGGCATCGATAATTGCCTGGCCTAGCTGTTCGCGGCTCATGCGCGCTCCTCTTTCATTCTTGAACCTGTGATGACAGCGGCGGCCAGCGCCGCAATGCTGGCGATGCTGAACGTCCAGCCCGGGCCCAGCAGATTCCAGCTGTAGCCCGAATACAACGCCCCCAACGCGCCGCCGGTGCCGGCCAACGCCGCATAAAGCGCCTGACCCTGGCCTTGTTGTTGCGGCCCGAAACTACGTTGCACGAAATGGATGGCAGCGGCGTGAAAACTGCCGAACGTCGCCGCATGCATCAGTTGGGCAATCAGCAGCACCCCTAAATGCTCGGCGAAACTGCCCAGCAACACCCAGCGCAACGCCGCCAGGAGGAAACTCGCCAGCAGCACCTGACGCACGGTAAAACGCTTCAGCATCCGGCTCATGGCCATGAACATCAGCACTTCAGCCACCACGCCCACGGCCCACAACACGCCAATGATGCCGCGACTGTAACCCAGGCTTTCAAGGTGCAGCGTCAGGAAGGTGTTATACGGTCCGTGGCTCAACTGCATCAGCCCGACGCTGACATAAAACGCCAGCACCCCGGGCCGGGTCAGTTGCCGGAAAAATCCCCCGGCGCCCAGGCGCGCAGCCGACAGCACCGGCTGGGCATTGGGCACCCACCAACTGCTGACGACGATGCCAAGCAGGATCACCAGCAACGCCTGAGGATAAAGGTCGAGGCTGAACCCTTCAAACAGACGACCCAGGGCGACAACAGCGAGGATGAAGCCCACCGAACCCCAGAGTCGAATCTGGCTGTAGCGCGAGGTTTGCCCTTGCAGGTGCGCCAAGGTAATGACTTCGAACTGCGGCAACACCGCGTGCCAGAAGAAAGCGTGCAACGCCATGACCAGCGCCAGCCAGGCATAGCTTTTGTCGAACAGAATCAGCGAGAACGTCAGCAGCGTGCAGACCGCGCCGAAACGCACGATGGTCAGGCGTCGTCCGGTGTAATCGCCGAGCCAACCCCAGATATTGGGCGCGATGCAGCGCATCAGCATGGGGATTGCCACCAGTTCGCCGATCCGCGCGCTGGAAAAACCCAGATGATGAAAATACAGCGCCAGATACGGTGCCGTGGAACCGAGCAAGGCAAAGTAAAACAGGTAGAAGCTGGACAGCCGCCAATACGGCAGCGTCCCGGCTGAGACCGACGCCACGCTAGCAGGCTGCGCTGGCAGCGGCGCCGTCGATCATCAGAGCTGACCCAACACAGGCGTGCTGACCTGCACACCGGCGTTTTGCCCGCGATGGCGCAGCAAGTGGTCCAGCAACACGATGGCCATCATCGCCTCGGCGATGGGCGTGGCGCGAATGCCGACGCACGGGTCATGGCGGCCCTTGGTGACCACGTCCACCGGATTGCCGTTGACGTCGATGGAACGCCCCGGCGTGGTGATGCTGGAGGTCGGCTTGAGCGCCAGATGCGCAACGATGGGCTGCCCGGAGGAAATGCCACCCAGAATGCCGCCGGCATTGTTGGAGAGGAAACCTTCCGGCGTCAGTTCGTCGCGATGCTCGGTACCGCGCTGGGCAACGCAGGCAAAACCGGCACCGATCTCGACGCCCTTGACGGCATTGATGCTCATCAGCGCATGGGCCAGCTCGGCGTCCAGACGATCAAAGATCGGCTCGCCCAGACCCGGCATCACGCCTTCGGCGACCACGGAAATCTTCGCACCGACCGAATCCTGATCGCGACGCAGCTGGTCCATATAGGCTTCCAGCTCCGGGACCTTGTCCGGATCGGGGCAGAAAAAGGCATTGTCTTCAACCGAATCCCAGGTCTTGAACGGAATCTCGATCGGCCCCAGCTGGCTCATGTAGCCACGCACCACAATGCCCAGGCTCGCCAGGTACTTCTTGGCGATGGCACCGGCCGCGACACGCATGGCGGTTTCCCGCGCCGAGCTGCGACCACCGCCACGGTAGTCGCGAATGCCGTATTTGTGGTGATAGGTGTAGTCGGCATGGGCCGGGCGAAACAGATCCTGAATCGCCGAATAGTCCTTGGACTTCTGATCGGTGTTGCGAATCAGCAAGCCAATGGACGCACCCGTGGTCTTGCCTTCGAAGACGCCCGAGAGGATTTCCACCTCGTCGGCTTCCTGACGCTGGGTGGTATGGCGGCTGGTGCCAGGCTTGCGCCGGTCGAGGTCGCGTTGCAGGTCTTGCAGCGACAGCTCAAGGCCCGGCGGGCAGCCGTCAACGATAGCAACCAGCGCCGGGCCATGACTTTCGCCAGCGGTGGTGACAGTGAACAGCTTGCCGAAAGTATTGCCGGACATGCGGGCGCTCCGAGAAGTCAGCGAAAAAAGCGAGATCGATAAAAACCAGATCAATAAAAACCAGGCGCGCCAGTATACGCAGGCTGGTCGTGTAGTTCATCCTCGAACCTTATTCGTCTGGCCGCGTCCAATCGGCACCCAAACAGATAGTGGCCCAACGATGTTACGAGTTATTGCCTTGATACTTCCCTTGCTCACCGGGCTTGCCTACGCTGGCGAACCAGTTGTTCTGCAACGACCGATCAGTCTCGACACCGGTACCGGCGAGCTGTTTGGCACCTTGCTGCTGCCCAAATCCGAGGCGCCAGTGCCGGTGGTGCTGATCATTGCCGGCTCCGGCCCGACGGACCGGGACGGCAACAACCCGGATGGCGGGCGCAACGACAGCATGAAGCGCCTGGCGCGCATCCTCGCCAAACACAACATTGCCAGCGTGCGTTACGACAAGCGCGGGATCGCCGCCAGCAAACCTGCCACGCCGGACGAACGTAACCTGAGCATCGAAGGTTACGTGGCGGATGCCCAAGCCTGGGGTCAGAAACTCAAGGCTGATCCGCGTCTGGGCCAGTTGATTCTGCTGGGCCACAGCGAAGGCGCCCTGGTCGCCTCGCTGGCTGCCGAGAAAGCCGGCGCCGCTGCGGTGATTTCCGTGGCCGGCACCGGCCGCCCGGTTGACCAGGTGCTGCGCGAACAGCTGCAGTACCGTCTGCCGCCTGCGCTGCTTGCGCGCAGCAATCAGCTGATCGATGAAATCAAGGCCGGCAAGACCGACGACGATGTGCCCGCCGAGCTGGAGGTGGTATTTCGTCCCAGCGTGCAACCTTACCTGACCTCGCTGTTCCGCCAGGATCCGGCCGCTGCCTTCGGCAAGTTACAGGTTCCGGCGCTTATCGTGCAGGGTCGCCACGACATTCAGGTCGGCGTGGGCGATGCGCAGCTTCTGCAGCAAGCCAAACCCGATGCTGAACTGGCCTTGATCGACGGCATGAATCACGTGCTGCGCATCGTGCCCAACGACATCAAACGTCAGCTCGCTTCGTATAAAGACCCGCAGCTGCCGCTGGCCAGTGAACTGACTACCCGCATTCTGCGTTTCATCGGCGCCCTGCCCGCCGCTTGATGCGCTTTTTGATGCAAACACGCGAAACGCCCTTCAGGACTGACAAAAGCGGCCGATACGGTGCTAATGGCACCGTGTTTGCAATATTTTGTCTGCAACATAAGGATCATGACCGGGATCGGCGGGAAAAATGACTGAAACGAATGCTCTACACACTGTTGCCGAAAAACCCGCCACTGATGAAATACCGGCGGTTGCGCAGCCGTGGGAAGAGGTTCAGCCGGAAACCTTCATGATGTTGCGGCTGGCACCGCTGCAGACTGACCGGGCCACCGGCGCCCGCCCCCTGCGCTTCGTGCAGTTCGGTCGAGCCGAGCGTCACAGCAAGGAGTTGAGCCTGCTGCGCCTGGCCATTCAGCTGCCAGGACAACGGGTTCGGCGCGAGCAGAATCATCTGGACGTCTGGGTCGACCACGAGAAACGCCTGGTGCGCATGGGCCCCGATTCCGGCTTGCAGATCGAACCGTGGAACCGCGGGATCGGTCGCTTCCTGGCTGCCCAAGGCATTCTTTGGGCACAGAAAAAATGGTCGACGTACAAGATTGAAAGCGTGGCACTGGCCAGCAAAGACGGCCTGAACGAAGACACCCGACTGCGCCGTGACCATTTTCTGCGCACCCAGGGTTTCGAAGTCGCCTACGCCGATGCGCAGCACATGAAAGGCAGCGTCAAGGATGTTCAGGTCGGTAACCTGCACAGCACCTGGAATATCGAAAAAATCCAGATCATCGAAATCCTCGAAGCCTCGCAAATGCTGGAGAACGCCGAGAAAAAGATGATCGAACAGGAAGTGCTGATTCGCCAGCACGAAGACCGGGTGACCAAATACAAACGCGAGGACAGCGGCCTGCGCTTCACGATTGCGTGTCTGGTGACCTTCGCCGTATTCCAGGCGGGGTTGCTGATCTGGATTGCGACGCATCGTTAAACAGCATTCACCAATGCCGGATATGAAAACCTGTGCCGACGGTGCACGAATCGGGTAAGAGGGGACTTGTCCCCGATGAGTTCTGCGCCGAAGCCATCGGGGACGAGTCCCCTCCTACGCGACAGTCGCTACGCTCACAGCCGCGTTTCAAACAGCGCCTGATGTTCCCGGCACTGGGCAGCGGTCAGCATGAACACGCCATGCCCGCCGCGCAGGAAGTCCAACCAGGCGAAGTCCACTTCCGGATACAGCGCCTGCACATGCACCTGGCTGTTACCGACCTCGACGATCAACAAACCCTTCTCGGTCAAATGATCGGCCGCCTGGCTGAGCATGCGTCGCACCAGATTCAAACCATCACTGCCGCACGCCAGAGCCAGTTCCGGCTCGTGCTGGTATTCGTCAGGCATATCGGCGAAATCTTCGGCGTCGACATACGGCGGGTTGGAGACGATCAGGTCGAAGCGCTGCCCCGGCAAACCGTCGAAACCGTCGCCTTGCACGGTGTACACGCGAGTGTCCACGCCATGGCGCTCGATGTTCTTATTGGCCACCTCCAGCGCTTCATAGGACAGATCCGCCAGCACCACTTCGGCGTCCGGAAATACGTCGGCGCAGGCAATGCCGATGCAACCGGAGCCTGTGCACAGATCGAGAATCCGCGCCGGTTCGTCGGGCAGCCAGGGCGCAAAGCGATTTTCGATCAGCTCGGCAATGGGTGAACGTGGAATCAGCACGCGATCATCGACAATGAACGACATCCCGCAAAACCAGGCTTCGCCGAGCAGATAAGGCGTCGGGATGCGCTCGTCGACGCGGCGCATGATCAAGCGTTGCAGGAGGGCAATCTCATCGACCTCAAGGCGGCAATCGAGATAGCTGTCAGCAATTTCCCAAGGCAGGTGTACGGCACCCAGCACCAGCTGCCGGGCTTCATCCCACGCGTTATCGGTACCATGCCCGAAAAACAGGTCTTCTTCGTGAAAGCGACTGACCGCCCAACGGATATGGTCGCGCAGCGTACGCAAGCGGGATGTGATCACTTCAGACAACTCCTTGAGAAAACGACGGGGGATTCTAACAGACGATGCCGTGAAGCCGTATCGGGCCTTCGCATCTGTTGCACTTTATGTATCCCGGCAAAACAATCAAGGCATACTGCCATTACACAGCTGAAAACAGCGCTACAGCCCAGCAAAACCGTTAGTTGTCATCGTTGCCATTCCCAGAACCGCTCAGCCGGAGGAGAATGTCGCAAAAGCCCCACCTGAAGGAGCCCCAGATGTCAGATCCAAAGACCATGTTTCAACTCAGCGGCCGTGGTTATGCACCGGCCACTTTGAGTAATGCCACCCTGATTATCATCGATGCCCAGAAAGAGTATGTCAGTGGTCCACTGGCGCTCAGCGGTATCGACGAAGCCGTCGCCAATATCTGCCTGCTGGTAGCGGCTGCCCGTGCTGCGAAGTGCCCCATCGTGCATATCCGCCACCTCGGCACCGTCGGCGGCCTGTTTGACCCGCAAGGTGAACGCGGCGAATTCCTGCCGTCGCTGCTGCCCCATGATGGCGAACGCGTCGTTGAAAAACGCCTCCCCAATGCTTTCAATGGCACCGGTCTTGACGATCTGTTGCAGAGCCTTGGCCATCTGGACCTGATCGTGTGCGGCTTCATGAGCCATTCGAGTATCAGCACCACCGTCCGCGCCGCCAAGGACTACGGCTATCGCTGCACACTGGTCGACGACGCCTGCGCAACCCGCGACCTGCCAAGCCCTGAAGGCGTGGTCAGCGCCCGGGTCGTGCATCGCACCGAAATGGCCATCATGAACGATAACTTCGCCACGCTAGCGTTGACCAAAGACCTGATCTGAGGCGCTTGAGCATCAGGAATCGCTCCACCGTCACCCTGCGCCGCTGTTGCGCCGGAGCATCTCAAGACGGTTCCTGAAGCAATGCCTGCACCCCCTGCAAACATGTGATCTACTTCTCATAACCGCCTATCCATTAATCACCCGCATTTGCCTTTGAACCCGTCGTGACGGGAACCACCGGTTCATATCCGGGTCAGAGCGCCGATACACCTGGAGGAAATCGGAATGAAAATATCCGATGGTTTCGACGCCCGTCGCCTGCGCCCCAAAGGGCAAGGCAACTGGGGTGTGCGTATTGGTTCTGCGATTGCTGCCTTGCTGGCGACGCTGGGCGTTTTGCTGACCATGGCGGGTGTGTCCAGTCTGATCGGGCATCCCCAGGCATTGGGCGAACTCAATGCCAGCCCGGTCGGCGCCGCGTTCATCATTGCCGGCGGCTTGCTGGTGCTGTATCTCGGCATCTGGTTGTGGAGGCGCTGCCGCCTGAGTCGGCGTCGGGCCAAAGGTTTGAATATGGCCCCGCACCTGATGAAAAAACACGACTGATTGCCGCAGCGTTTTTTTGTCGACCTGAGTTTAGTCAACCCGAGCACCCCGCGACTTGGTTAAACTAGCCCTCTTCGCGGAGGCACCATGCAAGACGACGACTTTTCCCTGTTCCGAAACGAGACGCGCGGCGTCAAGCCCATCAAGCATGAACATGCGGATGTGGGCAAACCCAAGACCGATCGCAAACTCCTGGCCAGGCTGCGCCAGTCAGCAACCGTGCGCACCGATTCGGTGACCGTTGACGGGCTGTCTGATCAATTCGTAATTGATGTGGGCCCCGAGGACGTGCTGAGCTGGTCAAGGGACGGCGTACAGGAAGGTCAGATGCGCAAGCTCAAGCTGGGTCAGATCAGCTTCGAGGGCAGCCTGGACTTGCATGGCATGAGCGTCGAAGTAGCGCGCGAAACCTTGTGGGAATTTCTCGCCGAAGCGACCAGGCTGGAAATCCGCTGCGTGCGCGTGACCCATGGCAAGGCGGTACGCCTGGACGGCAAGCGGCCGATGATCAAAAGCCACGTCAACACCTGGCTGCGACAACATACGCAGGTTCTGGGCTTCTGTTCGTGCCTGGCCAAGCACGGCGGCGCGGGAGCGGTTTACGTGATCCTCAAGCGGACCATGATGGAAGGCCGCGACGAATAAACCGTCGCAGCCTGGTTCAAGCGTTAGCCTGAAGTAATACAGGTGTTACGGACGGCCGCCTGGACCACCTTGACCACCGCCGCCGCCCTGGCCGCCACCGTCATGATGACCACCGCCACCGCCGCCGCCATGACCACCCGGACCCCAGAACGGAAAGCATCCGGAGACCGTGGACAGTACAGCTACAACCATTGCGACTTTAACTATTCGAGCAAACATCTAATTAACTCTCTATGCGACAGGTATTTATTACCTGTACGTCAGACAGCGCCAGCACTCATATGTACGTAGCAGCTTGGTAGAGGTCAGGTATCAGGCTTGATACATAGGCGCGCCGCACGGACCCGACCGCGACTTGTCGGCCGCAGGTAAGTTACTATGTGCGCCTTGGCGGGCCTCCAAACCCGCGTTTATTGAACCCACACGGAATAAAGCTCTGTGACACTGGAACAGAATTACACCGAGATCCTTGGCCAACTGGGCGAAGACGTTTCCCGCGAAGGGCTGCTCGACACACCCAAGCGCGCCGCCAAGGCGATGCAGTATCTGTGTCGCGGCTATGAACAAACCCTGGAAGAAGTCACCAACGGCGCGCTGTTCAGCTCCGACGCCAGCGAAATGGTGATGGTCAAGGACATCGAATTGTATTCGTTGTGCGAGCACCATTTGCTGCCGTTCATTGGCAAGGCTCACGTTGCTTATATTCCCAACGGCAAAGTGCTCGGCCTGTCCAAGGTCGCGCGCATCGTCGACATGTACGCCCGTCGCTTGCAGATCCAGGAAAACCTGAGCCGTCAGATCGCCGAAGCCGTGCAGACGGTCACCGGCGCGCTCGGTGTGGCGGTGGTCATCGAGGCGAAGCACATGTGCATGATGATGCGCGGCGTCGAGAAGCAGAATTCGGCGATGATAACTTCGGTGATGCTCGGCGAATTTCGTGAAAACGCGGCGACCCGCAGCGAGTTTCTCAGCCTGATCAAGTGATTGCCGCCCTGCCCGACTGCCTTGCGTTCGGGCCTTGGGCAATCTTTCAGCCTAGGTTTTTCAGAAGGTTTGCATCATGTTTATCAAGGCATTAAGAGTTGGTCTGGGCCAGCTGATCATCTTCGGCGACTTCCTGACCCGCCCCGGCAAAAAGCAGCGCACGCCGCAAGCTCAGGCCACTGTCGATGCCTCGGCGCAGGACCTGACGCTGTATCAGTTTCACGCCTGCCCGTTCTGCGTGAAGACGCGCCGCACCTTGCGCCGTCTGAACGTGCCGGTTGCTCTGCGCGATGCGAAGAACAACGAGCTGGATCGCCAAACGTTGCTCACTGAAGGCGGCAAGATCAAAGTCCCTTGCCTGCGCATCAATGAAGGCGGCAAGACCGTGTGGATGTACGAATCCAAGGTCATCATCGATTACCTGAACCAGCGCTTCGCTGCGGTCTGATCCCTCGCTCGATCAGTTCGGGCAACCGTCCTGGCGACAGGCGACGTAAGCCTTCAATTGCTTGACCCGCAACTCAGTGTGCTCGGCCAGACACTGAGATTGCAGCAAAGGCCAGATGGACCCCGAATCCTCGCGTTTGCCCACCTGATACAGGCAATCGGCGTCACGAAACGCGATCCACTTCACCTGCGCACCCTTGAGCGCCTGCTTCTGCGCGTTGTCTTTCAGAAAGCTCATCTGCGCCTTGTACTGTTTATTCAGATCCGCATCCAGCACCGCCAGCTGCTTGCCTGCGCAGGCGTTCATCTCGCCCTGGGTGCCATCGCAATCCTGAATCTGCGCCTGTGCCGAACAACCAATGCCCAGCGCCATCAAAGCCAGGACCGCCATCATCGAAAATCGCATGTGAAACTCCGTATCAAGTAATTGAAACCCGGCAGGAGCGAACTTGTGTGGGAGCGAGCTTGCTCGCGAAGCGGTCTGACACAACGCCTCGCCAACAAGTTGGCTCCTACAACTGACCGCTCATCAATCCAGCATGCCCACATAGCCCGGCTGCCCCTTGACCCGCGCCAGCCAGTGTTGAATGGCTGGATACGGCGCCAGGTCGAAACCGCCCTGATGGGCCACATGGGTGTAAGCGTAGAGCGCAATGTCGGCAATGGAGAACATGTCGCCCACCAGATACGGCGTGCGCTTGAGCTGTTGCTCCATCACGGCCAGGGCGCGATAACCGGCCTTTTGCAAGGAGCGGTATTCAGCGAGCCGTTCCTCGGGCAGGCCCAGATAGAATTGAATAAAGCGCGCAACCGCAATACAGGGCTCGTGGCTGTATTGCTCGAAGAACTGCCATTGCAGGACCTGAGTACGCAAGCGCGGCTCGGCCGGCAGAAAATGGCTGCCATCAGCGAGGAAATTGAGGATCGCATTGGATTCCCACAGACAGGTGCCGTCTTCAAGCTCCAGGACGGGAATCTTTCCGTTGGGATTCTTTTCCAGAAATGCCGGCGTCTGCGTCTCGCCGCTGAGGATGTCCACCGGAATCCATTGATACGCGATGCCCAGCAGGCTGAGCATCAGCTTGATCTTGTAGCAGTTGCCCGAGTTGTAATCGCCATAAACCTTGTACATCACTGCTCTCCTTTCACTGCTTGTCCTGATTGCCGTTAAGCCGCTCGTTGCAGCTGAGCCATTCGCACTACTGCCGCCAGTCGTTTCAGGCCTTCATCCAGACGTGCCGGGTCGATGTGGCTGAAGTTCAAACGCAGATAGCCATGATTGGCATCCGGGTCGGCAAAAAACGGTTCGCCGGGCATAAACGCGACATCCTGCGCCAATGCGGCATCGAGCAAAGTGCGAGTATCCAACGGTTGCCGCAACGTCAGCCAGAAAAACAATCCGCCTTGCGGGCTCTTCCAGTCGGCCAGATCGCCGAAATGCTCTTGCAGGGCGGCTTCGAATGCGTCACGACGGCCACGATAGAAGTCCTGCAATTGCAGCAAATGCGTGCGGTAGTGCTCGGTGCCGATCCATTGCAGCGCCTGCCATTGACCCAGCCGATTGGTATGCAGGTCGGCTGACTGCTTCAAGCGCAGCAGATGGGGAAACAGATCAGGGCTGGCAATCAGATAACCAACGCGCAAGCCTGGCAACAAGGTCTTCGACACGGTACCGGTGTAGATCCAGCTGGCTTTTTTCAGGCGACTGGCAATCGGTCGAGCGCTGCCACCGTCAAAAGTCAGGTCACGATAAGGCTCGTCTTCAATCAAGGTCACGCCGAACTCATCCAGCAGCGCCGCGACCGCCTCGCGACTGGCCTCGCTGTAACGCACTGCAGACGGGTTCTGGAAAGTCGGAATCAGGTAGGCAAACGCAGGCTTGTGCTGCTCCAGGCGCTGACGCAGCGCAAGCAGATCCGGGCCGTCGGCCTGTAACGGCACCGTCAGGCAATCAGCCCCGAACAGCTGAAATATCTGCAGCGCGGCCAGGTAAGTCGGCGCTTCCAGAACGATTTCCGTACCTTTGTCGATGTACAGCTTGGCGGCCAGATCCAGGGTTTGCTGAGAACCGCTGACGATCAATACCTGGCTCGCGTCGCAGGGCAAACCGATAGCGCGGGCTTCATCAGCCAGGGCTTCGCGCAATTCGGGCTCACCTTCGCTCATACCGTATTGGCCCAACGCCACAGGCATGTCGGCCCACTCCACACGGGGCAGCATGGCTTCGGCCGGCAGACCACCGGCAAACGACATGACTTCCGGGCGCTGCGCGGCCGCGAGGATTTCACGAATCAAGGAGCTTTTCAGGCGGGAAACGCGTTCGGAGAATGCCATGGAGATCACCGGTAGCCGAAATAAATGGAAATAAGTCAAACTGGTTGACTGAAACTACGATATAGCAACCGGATACGTCAATATGCTTGACCTTAAAAATCCCGCCACTCAGCAAGTCGCCATGGAAGCTTTTTTCTTCGGCTATCAGGCCTTCACCGCCAAGGCCGATGAAATGCTGGAGCGGCGCGGCTGCAGCCGAGTGCACCAACGCATCGTATTTTTTATCGCGCGCTATCCCGGCTTGAGCGTCACGGAGTTGCTCAGCGTGCTGGGAGTCAGCAAGCAAGCGCTGAATGCGCCGTTACGCCAGCTGGTTGCAATGGATCTGGTGCAAAGCGCAGCGCCGGATAGCGACAAACGCAAGCGCTTGTTGGCATTGACCCCCGAAGGGGTAAAGTTTGAACAGGCGCTCCGCCGCGAGCAGGTCAAACTTTTACAAAGGGTATTTCGCGATGCCGGCCAAGAGGCGGTTGATGGCTGGCTGTCGGTTAATCAGGCGTTGGGGCAAACCCGGCAAAGCCCGGAAAAACCTGTAGCCGGGCGCAAAGAGCCCATTTCATAAGCCCTGTATGAGCCGTTTTCAGCTCACCCGTACAACGCTTCACTTTTGCTATGTTTTAGCTAACTGTACTTGCGTTTGTGCAGCTGGCTGTATCGCAACGCCTTGTAACGACTACGTTTAGGCTTGGCGCCTGAATTCGCGCAAGGAATGTCCGATGACCGACACCACACAAGCCCCGTTACGCCCGCTGGCGGACTCGTCCGCGTCAGCCATTGTCGCCGGATTCATCGCCATGATGACCGGCTGCACCAGCTCGCTGGTCCTGATGTTCCAGGCCGGTCAGGCGGCGGGCTTGACCACGGCGCAAATTTCTTCGTGGATCTGGGCGCTGTTCATGGGCATGGCGGTGTGCAGCATCGGCCTGTCGCTGCGTTACCGCACACCGATCACTGTCGCCTGGTCGACGCCCGGCGCGGCATTGCTGGTGACCAGCCTGGGCGGCGTTGCCTACCCCGAAGCGATCGGCGCCTTCATCACCTGCGCGGTGCTGGTGATGATCTGCGGTTTTACCGGCAGCTTCGAACGCCTGGTGAAACGCTTGCCGGCATCCCTGGCTGCAGCATTGCTGGCGGGAATCCTGTTCAAGATCGGCAGCGAGATTTTCGTCGCCGCTCAGCACCGTACAGCACTGGTGCTGGGCATGTTCTTCACTTACCTGATCGTCAAACGCCTTTCGCCGCGCTACGCCGTGCTGGGCGCGCTGCTGGTGGGCGTTGCGCTGGCCGGCTTGCTGGGCCTGCTGGATTTCAGCGGATTTGCCCTGGAAGTCGCCCTGCCGGTCTGGACCACGCCTGAGTTTTCCTTTGCAGCAACAATCAGTATCGGTATTCCGCTGTTTGTCGTGGCCATGACCTCGCAGAACATGCCCGGCATTGCCGTGCTGCGCGCCGATGGCTATGAAGTGCCCGCCTCGCCGCTGATTTCTGCGACCGGCATTGCCTCGCTGATCCTGGCGCCATTCGGCTCCCACGGGATCAATCTTGCGGCGATCAGCGCGGCAATCTGCACCGGACCGCATGCCCATGAAGATCGGGACAAGCGCTATACAGCCGCAGTCTGGTGCGGGATTTTCTACGGCATCGCCGGAATTTTCGGTGCAACGCTTGCGGCCCTGTTTGCGGCATTCCCCAAGGAACTGGTGCTGTCCATCGCGGCACTGGCGCTGTTTGGCTCGATCATCAACGGCCTGACCGTGGCGATGACCGAACCCAAGGAACGTGAAGCGGCGCTGATTACCTTCATGGTTACAGCATCGGGGCTGACGCTGTTTTCCATCGGTTCGGCGTTCTGGGGGATTGTGGCGGGGGTTTTGACGTTGCTGATTCTGAATGGGCGGCGGGCTTAGGCTCCGAAGCCGGGTTATCGTGGGACCGAATTTATTCGGGAATGGCCAGCGCGGCCAATGAGCTTTGTGCCCAAGCGCTGACGCCTTCCCGGATAAATCCGGTCCCACAAACGATTCTCTCCTTACAACTTGAAATGCCCGACCATCCCCTTCAACTCCATGCCCAGCGACGCCAGCTCGATACTTGACGCGGCGTTGCCGCGCATCGCCAAAGCCGACTGATCGGCGCTGGCGCGGATGCTGGTGACGCTGCGGTTGATTTCTTCGGCCACTGACGTCTGCTCCTCGGCAGCCGCAGCGATCTGCTGATTCATCTGCTGGATCATCGACACCGCCGAGGCGATGCTGCCCAGCGCGCTTTCGGTTTGCAACACGTCGCTGACTGCCAGCTTGACCAGTTCTGCGCTGCTGCGAATCTGCGTCACCGACGCTTGGGCGCCGTTCTGCAAGCTGCCGACCAGACGTTCGATTTCTTCTGTCGATTGCTGAGTACGCTTGGCCAGCGCCCGAACCTCATCGGCGACAACCGCGAAACCTCGACCCTGCTCGCCAGCCCGTGCGGCTTCGATTGCTGCGTTCAAGGCCAGCAGGTTGGTCTGCTCGGCAACGCTTTTGATCACGCCGAGCACAGTCCCGATGTTCTGAATTTCCGCGCTGAGGCTTTCGATGCTGTTGCTCGCCGATGTCGCGGAGGTGGCCAGTTGCTCGATACGTTGCAGACTCTGACGCACGACGGTCTGGCCGCTGTCGACCTTGTTGTCGGCGGTCTGCGCCGCGAGTGCGGCTTCTTCGGCATTACGCGCCACATCGTGGACCGTGGCGGTCATCTGGTTCATCGCGGTCGCCACTTGCTCGGTTTCCTGCTGCTGGCTGCTGACTTCCCGGTTGGTCTGTTCAGTTACCGCCGACAGGGAATGGGCAGAGCTGGCCAACTGTTCGATACCCGCTTGCAGGCCGCTGACGATGCCGCTCAGTCCTGCGCCCATCTGTTGCATGGCGAGCATCAGCTGGCCAATTTCATCGCGACGCCTGACCGCAACACTGGCGCTCAAATCGCCGGCGGCAATGCGCTGCGCGAAGGCGATGACACTGCGCAACGGTCCGACGATCAGCCGGGTAATCAGCCACGACGCAATCAGGCCCACCAGCAAGGCGATGATCGACGACCCGATGATCTGCATGGAGTTGGTCTTGAGTTGCGCCTGCATGGAGTCGTCTTCGGCGGCATAGGCTTGATTGACCTGATCCACGACCTGCCGGGCATTGGCAGCCAGTTGTTTGGAGACCTGCGCTTCGCTGGCCAGCAATCCCGTGTATTCGTTGAGCTTGTCGGTGAAATTGACAATGTGCGTGCTGACTTCCCCCAGCACGGTGAGATAGCCCGCATCCTTGATCACGCCCTTGAGTTCTTCGGCCAGGGCCTGGGCCTGATCGGCCTGCTCGATCTTGCCGGTTTTGGCTTCCTCGCCCGAACCCGTCTTGCGGCTCTTGTCCAGGCGCACCCGCGCTTCGTCCATGGCCTGCATCATCAGTTTGGAAACCTGACTGACCTGGTTGGCCTGTTCGATGAACTCGCCACCTTGCTGGCCTTGTGAGTCTTTCAGGCCATACGCACCGTCATCGGCCAGCCCGGCCTGCAGCACATCGAGGTTGTTGGCCACGCTGGAGACCGACCAGCTGGCCATTTCCAGCGCCAGATCCTTGCTCTGACTGAGGCTGACGAACTCATCGAAGGATTTGCGGTACGCAGCCAGACCTTGCTGGACCTGAGTCATCATCTGCTGGTTGGCGGGCGACTGGCCTTTGAGGTTTTCAGCGAGGAGGTTGAGGTTTTCGATGCCGCCGTGCAGTTCATCAACGATTTTCGGATCACTGCGCAGTGCATAATCCTGCTCCAGCAGCCTGACTTTGAGCACGCCGCTGTTCAACGCGGACATCTGCTTCAATCCGTCAAAATGCACGCTGATGTTTTGCAACGACCAGACGCCGATGGCTGCTACCAGAACGGTCAATAACAGAACCAGCGTGAAACCCACGCCCAGTTTTTTCGCCATCCCCAGATCAGCGAATCGTGCTTGCACGGCCGAAATCATAGCGTCGCATCCCCTGTGAATACCTTAGGCACTCTGGCCTTTAAACAGGCCATTCAATAATCGTGCAGATTCGCAATGGCTCACGGCAGATACAAGTCTCTACCGTCGGAATAATGGCAAATAGCTACGCTGAAGTCGCTTTCAGGACGGTCTGAGTCGGCGCGCAGCAACCCGGCGCGACCGGCTATCAAAAAACCTCGAAAAGTCGCCCGAATTCGTACCCGTCAAGGGCAGCGCGGTACTGATCCGGTGCGACTGAAACCTATCGGGCGGCGGCGGCCACCAGCAGCGTTCCCGCGTCGGCATCAAGCGTGGCTTCGGTGCCCAACGGCACTGCGATGTTGAGGGTGCCGTGCCCGATGGACAACCCGCCCAGAACCGGAATACCCAGTTTGCCCAGACGCTCAGTCAATACCTCAGACGCTGATACCGCGCTGAGTCCGTTGCCCGGAAGACTGAATTGGCCCACGGCGATGCCGGCCAGACGTTGCAGGATTCCGCAGTTGAGCAAATGAGTCAGCATGCGATCAATCCGGTAGCTCGCCTCGCCCACGTCTTCGAGCAGCAGAACGGCACCACTCAGGTCGGGCATGAACGGGGTGCCGACACAGGTACTGAGCATGCTCAGGTTTCCGCCCAGCAATGTTCCCGAGGCACGCCCCTTGATTCGGACATTGAAAGTGGGTTCGTCTGCGTTGGCCGCGACCAGCACCGGCTCGGTGCTCATCAAGGTGTGATGCATGCCGCTGGTGAAGACACCGCCGCGCTCAAGCTGGGTCGCCACCGGGCCGTGAACCGTTGCCAGTCGGGCCTCGGTCCAGAGGGCCGCATGCAACGCGGTAATGTCGGAAAAACCCACCACCAGCTTCGGATCGCGGCGCACCGCCTCAAAATCCAGACGCGGGATGATTCGCTGCACGCCATAGCCGCCACGGTTGCAGATGACGCCACGGATTTCAGGGTCGGCCAACGCATCATTCAGGTCGCCCGCGCGATCTTCATCCCGACCGGCGTAGAACGAGTATTGATCCAGCGCGTGGGGATAGACGCGGGGACGCAAGCCCCAACCTTGCAACACCTGCACGGCTGATTCGATTTTTTCGGCGGCCACGGGACCGGCTGGCGAGACCAGCGCCACTGCATCGCCACGGCGCAGTGCTTGGGGATGGAGCGTCGGCAAGCAGATGGAAGACATTCAACTGACTCAGGCTTGAAATGAAAGGGCTATGTCGAAAGCCAAGGTAATGTAGAGCACTCCTCGCGGTCGATCTACATAACTAATTACCGACACGTTAACTGAGTTTGTCCGTCTTGCGCGGCTCTCGCGGTGCCTGGAAGCGCGTGACACCCTTGCGCAGCCATTTGAGAAAGCCATTGGGATCGGGTGCCGCCGGCTTGTTGGTGAGCATGGCCGCACGGGCCTTGGCCCGAAAACGCGCCAGCCCGGCCAGCGCACCGCGCAATTCCGGATGATCCTTGAGCCAGGGTTCCAGGTCTGCCAGCGCGATGCGGTACACCATGCAATCGGTCAGGGCACAAAAACGTCCCACAGCAGGCGATTGATCGACAAACCCGGTTTCGCCCATCAGTTCGCCGGGGCCCATGCGCCCTACTTCCAGCCAGCCCTCGGGACGCTCGATGGACACCGAAACGATCCCGGATTCGATGATGTACAACGCATCAGGGACGACGCCCGCCGCCAGAATCACCTCGCGACTTTGAAAAGCATTGAGGCGCATGTTGCGCTCCAGCTCGGCCAGATCGGCGTTGCTCAACATGCGCAATGCGCCGACTGTGTTGAGCACCGCCGAGATGCGAGTGGCGGGCCGCACTTGATCCTGGCGCGTTTCAGTGGCGGCCAACTGGCGGTAGATCAAGTCATGCAACTGATTGCGTACTGCAGAACGACGGTCCCGGGACTGAACGTAGCCGGTGACTTCATATTCGACGCTGCGCAACCCGGACTTGACCACCACCGCGCTGGATGCCGGTTGTACCAGCAATTCCCGACAACCTTGCAGCGCCTTGCCGATGGCATCCAGCACGAGGCTGGGTCGCAGGCGCACCGAGAGTTCGACGGTCAGGGTCACCGCGTGAAAATGATCCGGACGACTGAAATTGACGATCCGCGTCTTGGCGGCCATGGCATTGGGGATCACCGCCATGCTGCCTTCGGAAGTCAGCAAATGGGTCGAGCGCCAGTCAATCTCGATGACCTTGCCTTCAATGTCGTCGACCCGAATCCAGTCATCAACCCGGAACGGTTTGGTGGCATTGAGCACGATGCCGGAGAACACGTCGCTCAACGTGCTCTGAACCGCCAGACCGAGAATGATCGCCACGGCCCCTGAGGTTGCCAGCAGGCCTTTAACCGGTAGATCGAGCACATAAGCCGCAGCCGCCACCGTTGCGACCAGAAAGATGATCGCACCCAGCACGTCTTGCAGCAGATGGCCTTTGCCGCCGATGCGCGGCGCCAGCAGCACGCTGATGAGGATCGTCAGGGTTCGCGCACCAAACAGCCACCAGGCGATGGACAACGTGGTCGCCAGCACGTGACGCGATACCGGCAGCTCGGACGGCACCGTGTTCAAAGGACTCAACCCGGCCTGGATCAAGCACATGCTGAACAGCAGGAACAATCCCAGCCGCACCACCATCTTCCAGCGCAACCAACGCTGATCCACCCACTGCCAGAAGGTCAGATCGATGACCAGGACCAGCGAAGCGCTGACCAGCGGAAAAGCCAACCACGGGGAATCCATCGACACGCTCCAGAAAGTCCGCGAATCAGGCGCAGATCAGACCGATCAACCTGAAACACGCCGAGCTTAGCTGATTGAAATCCAAAGCGGTGGAGGACTGTAAGGCGGGTAGCGATTTACAGAGCGATGAGGCGTTTGGCGGCAGTCCACACTGTGGGAGCGAGAATAGTATTTCGAATGTAATAAGGATGCTTCACATCGCCGTCACCCCACCATCGACCGCCAGCGCCTGGCCGGTGGTGAAGGCAGCGCCGTCGCAACATAGATAAAGCACCGCAGTAGCGATTTCTTCGACCTTGCCGATCCGGCCGACCGGATGCATGGTGGCGGCAAATTCGCCCTTCTTCGGATCGGACTCGTAGGCACGTCGGAACATGTCGGTGTCGATGACCGCCGGGCAAACCGCGTTGACGCGGATTTTCTTCTTCGCATATTCGATGGCGGCGGACTTGGTCAGGCCGATCACCGCATGTTTCGACGCGCTGTAGATGCTCATCTTCGGCGCCGCCCCCAGGCCCGCCACCGAAGCCGTATTGACGATGGCCCCGCCGCCCTGGGCGAGCATCAGCGGCAACTGATATTTCATGCACAACCAGACGCCTTTGACGTTGACGCCCATGATCGCGTCAAACTCGGCCTCGCTGCCTTCGGACAAGCGGCCTTTTTCGATTTCGATCCCGGCATTGTTGAAGGCGTAATCCACCCGGCCGTAGACCTCCACGGCACGTTCCATCAATTGCCGCACTTCGCTTTCCTGGGTGACATTGCAGCGCACGAACAACGCTTCGCCCCCAGCTTCGTGAATCAGCTGCACGGTACGTTCGCCGCCGTTGCTGTCCAGATCCGCCGCCACTACCTTAAGTCCTTGCGCGGCGAACGCCAGGGCGGTGGCGCGGCCAATGCCTGCTGCGGCGCCTGTCACCAGCGCTACCTGACCGGAAAACGTCATGCTCATCGGGATTGTCCTTATTGTTGTGATGAATCGAGAAGAGCATTGAGTCTAGTCACTGCGCAACGCACTCCGTCAGCACTATCAAGCGCTCGGTTAGGGGAGCATGAATTACAGTGATACAAACAGCATCACTTCATCATCTTGCTGGATCGGCGTGCATTCGCTGAACGACCTTTGCTTGCCTCAACCTGAAGCAGCGACTTCAATGATCTTTTTGCCGCTCTGTCCTTTTGCCCCTTTGCGAGAACCTGCCATGACCACCCAGAACAATCGTCAATTCCTGCTCGCCAAACGTCCCGTCGGCACAGTGAGCCGGGAGGATTTCACCTATCAGGAAGTGCCGGTTGGCGAGGTGTCGACCGGGCAAATTCTGGTCAAGAACCAGTATTTGTCGCTGGACCCGGCCATGCGCGGCTGGATGAACGAAGGCAAGTCATACATTGCGCCGGTGGGGTTGGGCGACGTGATGCGCGCGCTGGGCGTGGGCGAGGTGGTTGCGTCACAGAATGACAAGTTCGCAGTAGGCGATTTCGTTCAGGGCGCGCTGGGCGTTCAGGACTATTTTCTGGGCGAACCCAAGGGTTTCTACAAGGTCGATCCAAAGCTTGCGCCGCTGCCGAGATACCTGGCTGCGCTGGGCATGACCGGCATGACTGCGTACTTCGCGCTGCTCGATGTCGGCGCACCGCAAAGTGGCGATACCGTAGTGATTTCCGGGGCTGCGGGTGCGGTCGGCAGCGTTGCGGGGCAGATCGCCAAGATCAAGGGCTGCCGCGTGGTGGGCATAGCCGGCGGCAAGGAAAAATGCCAATCGCTGGTGGAGGAGCTGGGTTTCGATGGCGCTATCGACTACAAGAACGAAGACGTGCTGGCGGGACTGAAACGCGAATGCCCGAATGGGGTGAACGTGTATTTCGATAACGTTGGCGGCGACATCCTCGACGCGGTGCTCAGTCGTCTGGCGCCCAAGGCCCGGGTGGTGATTTGCGGCGCCATCAGCCAATACAACAACACCTCACCGGTGAAAGGCCCGAGCAACTATCTGTCGCTGCTGGTCAACCGGGCGCGCATGGAAGGTTTCGTGGTGATGGACTACGCCGACCGCTTCGCCGCTGCGGGCCAGGAAATGGCCGGCTGGATGGCCCAGGGCAAACTCAAGAGCCGGGAAGATATCGTTGAAGGCCTGGAAACCTTCCCGGAAACCCTGCTCAAGCTGTTCAAGGGCGAGAATTTCGGGAAGTTGGTGTTGAAAATCTGACTCAGGGATCAATCAACCCGGCAGATTCAGCTCGGCCACCACCGCCGCCAGCGCTTTGGCCGGATCGGCGGCCTGGCTGATCGGGCGCCCGATGACGAGGTAATCGGAACCGGCGTCCAGCGCCTGCCGCGGGGTCAGGATGCGGCGCTGGTCGTCCTGGGCGCTGCCGCTTGGGCGAATCCCCGGCGTTACCAGTTGCAGCGCCGGGTGCGCGGCCTTCAATGCCTGGGCTTCCAGCGCCGAGCAGACCAGGCCGTCCATTCCGGCTTTTTCCGCCAACGCTGCCAGGCGCAGGACCTGCACTTGCGGCTCGACATCCAGGCCGATGCCGGCCAGATCTTCACGTTCCATGCTGGTCAGTACCGTCACGCCGATCAGCAACGGTTTGGGACCGCTGCGTTGATCCAGAACTTCGCGGCAAGCCGCCATCATGCGCAAACCGCCCGAGCAATGCACATTGACCATCCACACGCCCATTTCCGCAGCGGCCTTGACCGCCATCGCCGTGGTGTTGGGGATGTCATGGAATTTCAGGTCCAGGAACACTTCGAAGCCCTTGTGACGCAAGGTCTCGACGATGTCCGAAGCACAGCTGGTGAACAGCTCCTTGCCGACTTTGACCCGGCACAGCTTGGGGTCAAGCTGGTCGGCCAGCTTCAAAGCGGCGTCGCGGGTCGGGAAATCCAGGGCGACGATGACAGGAGTCTGGCAGGCGGACATGAGCGGGTTCTCTGGTAAGTCGAAATCGGCGCGCATTGTAGCCGAAGCCGTCCCCGGACGGGTAATCGATCCGGCGTGCGGAAACGATTCGCCGATGAACACGTCTTTGACCGGCGCAGTATCGCAAACAGCAGCAACCAAAGGGGTATGGGGCTAGACTTGAACCATTGAGCAGCGACACCGCTCAAACCGGTATCACAACAAGGAGAGCACTATGCCCTGGTATGCCTGGTTAATTCTGGTAGTAGCAATCGGCTCGATCGTCGGGGGTTTGATGATGCTGCGCGACTCGGCAAAAAAACTGCCGCTGACCGATGAACAACTCAAACGCGTCCATGAGCGCAATGCCGAAATGGATGCCAAAGAAGCCAAAGATCGCTGAATACCTCAGGGCGATGCCTGACCCGCATCGCCCTGTCGGGCTGAGCTGAATGTTGCAGCCTATGGCGCTTCGAGGCGCTGCTTGCCGACCACCGAAGGCTCAGTCAGTGGCGATGTGACGGCAATGCGATACGGCTGGAAAATCTTCTGCATCTGGCCGCTATCGCGCAACTTCGCCAACAACTGATCAAACCGTTCAGCAGTGATTGGCGCACCTGGACGCAGCAAAGCGTAATGCCGGTAAACCTGATCGATACGTTCTGAAACCAGCAGTTGCCTGGCTTCGCTTTGATTGCGGGCCAGAAAGTCGCTCAGGTATGAACGGGTGACCAGCGCGATATCGGCACGCCCGCGCAGAACCATCAGCAGGTTGCTGTCGTGGGAATACGTCAGGGTTACGTTAAAGTTTTCCGCGAGATAAGCGGGATCGGCATTGAACTGCGCGAATGCGTAGTGGTAACCGCTGAACAGGGCCAATCGCTTGCCGTGAAAATCATTGAAATACGTCTGCTCTCGGCCCTCCACCTTGCGGGCCACGAAGATCTCGGCGTCTTCAAGCTTCATGTCGACAGCCTGGTGAGCGATGCGCTCCCAGCCCCAATCGGGATTCTCGAAAATTGCCATGTCTATGCGACCCTGCTCCAGATCCCGAAAGCGACGTGGGATCGAGGTCGGCACCAGCACAAACTTATAATCGTGTTGCGCAGCATTCAGAGCGGCAGCCAATTCCGGCAACAGCCCGGTGTCTTCGCCCTTCTCCGGCCTGATGGTGTAAGGCGGAAAATGCGCGGCACCAATTCGCACAACTTGCTCGGCGGCTGCCTCCAGGGACAACAACGCCGCTGCGGCCATCAAAACTGCCCGCGAAAACCCTCGCACAGACACATACATCAAGACTGCGCACCCCAGAGTAATAAACAAACGAACTAAATTAGGCGTTTTGCGAAGTTAAGACAATTGCCCAAAAGGATGAATTAACAAGGCTTGATACCCAAGCGCTACTAAAAGTGAGCCGAGACCGCGCCGACGGTCTGCGCGTAGTGCGGAAAATCACTGCACTGCTACTGTGCAAGACACAGTCGCCGGTGGTTCATCCAGATCCCACAAGAGATCATCCGCCGTCCGAACAACGCTATCGCCCAATAAAAACGGCCCCGTTCCAACGAGAACGCAGAGCCCTGCCTCAACGCTGGAGTGACCCATGCCTGCTTTCGACAAGATTCTCATTGCCAATCGGGGGGAAATTGCCTGCCGCATCATCGGCACGGCCCGCGATCTGGGTTATCGAACGGTGGCGGTCTTCAGCGCCGCAGACAGCGACGCCCGGCATGTGCGGATGGCTGACGAAGCAGTATGCATCGGGGCGCCAACGGTGCAGCAGTCCTATTTGAATATCGAGGTAATTCTCGATGCCGCGCAACGCACCGGAGCGAACGCCATCCATCCCGGCTACGGCTTTCTCTCGGAAAGCGCCGAATTCGCCCGCGCCTGCGAAGCCGCCGGCCTGGTGTTCATCGGCCCCAGCGCCGAAGCCATCGAACTGATGGGCAGCAAGCGCCTGTCAAAGCTGGCCATGATTGCTGCCGGTGTGCAGTGCGTTGCCGGTTATCAGGGTGTCGAACAGGACGATCAGACCTTGAGCCGCGAGGCGCGGCGGATCGGCTATCCAGTGCTGATCAAGGCCAGTGCCGGAGGTGACGGACGAGGCATGCGCCTGGTGGAACATGACGGTCAGCTGCTGGAGCGGCTCAACACCGCACGTGCCGAGGCGCAGAACGCCTTTGGTTCGGCAGAGTTGATTCTGGAGCAGGCGCTGATCGATCCGCGACATGTCGAGGTGCAAGTCTTCGGCGACAGCCATGGCAACCTGGTTTTTCTCGGTGAGCGCGATTGCTCGGTGCAGCGTCGCCATCGCAAAGTCATTGAAGAAGCGCCCAGCCCCGCCGTCGGCCCGCAGCTGCGCGAAGCCATGGGCAACGCTGCCTTGACGGCTGCACGAACGGTGAATTATCAGGGCGCCGGCACAGTAGAGTTTTTGCTGACCGATGACGGTCAATTCTACTTCCTGGAAATGAATACCCGGCTGCAGGTCGAGCATCCGGTAACCGAGATGATCACTGGGCAGGACCTGGTGGCCTGGCAGATCAGAGTGGCGGCTGGTGAAACCTTGCCGTTGCGCCAGGAGCAGATTCAGCTGAGCGGTCACGCCATCGAGGCGCGGCTGTACGCCGAAGACCCGGCACGAGGTTTCCTGCCGCAGACCGGTCGAGTGTTGCGCTGGCAGCCGCTGCTGTTCGAAGGCGTGCGAGTCGATCACGGCTTGCTCGAAGATCAGGCCATCAGCCCCTTTTACGATCCGCTGCTGGGCAAGATCATCGCTCATGGCGCGACCCGCGAAGAGGCGCGACGCAAACTCCTGCGCGCCGTGCAAGGCAGCGTATTGCTGGGCGTGCAGACCAATCAGCGGTTGCTGGCGGGTGTGCTGAAACATCAGGCGTTTGTCGACGCACGGGTTGGCACCGGTTTCATCGGCCAGCACCTGCGCGAGGACGCGAGCCTGATGCCACAGATCGCCAAGGACTCGCAGCTGGCCCTCGCTACGGCCCTGTTCTATCAGGGCTCGGCCAGCCCCCACCCGTCCAAGCCCGCCGGCTGGAGCAATACCGGGCCGGAGCAACGGCGATACCTGTTGGGCCACGATGAGCAGGTCATGGAAGTGAATCTGATCCGCAATGGCGCTCGTCTGGACCTGAGCATCGCCGACAGCGTCCACAGCGTTCAGGTACTGGAAGCCGACGGACGCTCGGCCCATGTCGAAATTGACGGGGTTCGACGTCGCTATGCCTGCCACTTGCAGGGCAAGAATCTGTGGCTGCACTGTGAATCCGGTGCGTTGCATTTCGTTGATCGCACGCATGACACCATCATCGGTCCGGCCCTGGCCGGTTCCGGAACCGTCAGGGCCCCCATGGACGGCTCGATTGTCGAGGTATTGGTCAGCGAGGGCGCTACGGTCCGCCAGGGTCAACTGCTGGTGGTGCTAGAAGCGATGAAAATGGAGCAGCCGCTCAAGGCCGGGATTGCGGGCGTCATCCGTCAGGTTCAGGTCACCCGCGGTGATCAGGTCAAGGGGCGGCAAGTGTTGCTGGAAGTCGCGCCGTTTGAGGGCTGATTGGACGTAGCGAGACTAATGTGACTACCCTCCATTCCAGACCAAGTCGATTTGATGGAAAGGAGCCGCACATGCCGCACTGGTTGGTGATAGATCTGGAGGCCACCACGGATGAAGGCGGATGGCCAGTGGCAGAAATGGAAATCATTGAAATCGGAGCCACACTGGTCAACCTGAACGGACGCGAACTGGATCACTTCGAGCGCTTCGTCCGACCGGTGCGCCGACCACTGCTGACCAATTTCTGTCGGGAACTGACCCACATCAGCCAAAGCAATATCGACAGCGCCGCGCCGCTAACGGCGGTCTGGCCGTTGTTCGAGCGCTGGCTGAGTCATCATCAGGCGCATATCGTCGGCTGGGCCAGCTGGGGCGATTACGATCGTCAACAGTTCGAGCAGGAATGGCGTCAGCAAGGATTGACCAGCGTCCTGAGCACGTTGCCCCACGTCAATCTCCGGCAACGCTTCGCTCAGGCGCGTCAACTGCAACGTCCGCTGGGCCTCAATGGCGCGCTGCAACTGGCCGGCATGCAATTCAACGGGCAACAGCACCGAGCCTTGGTGGATGCGCGCAACACCGCCCGTCTTCTACCGCTGATTCTGCCCAAGTGAATGCAACGCAACGCTTAAAGCGGGTGACGGCCTTTTATGCGTTGGGCATACTGGCCGGCCCTTTTTAACAGCCCTTTTCGAGGAATCGCCATGTTCAAAGTCAACGAGTACTTCGACGGCACCGTCAAATCCATCGCTTTCAGCCAGGCTGAAGGTCAGGCCACCATCGGCGTCATGGCGGCAGGCGAATACGAATTCGGCACAGCGCAACGGGAAATCATGCACGTCATCTCCGGCAAGCTGAGCGTCAAACTCCCGGACAGCACCGATTGGGAAGATTTCGCCACCGGCAGCCAGTTCAACGTGCCAGCCAACAGCAAGTTCCAACTCAAGGTAGCGGTCGATACGGCTTACCTGTGTGAGTATCGCTAAGCGCCCGTCTGCGCATAATCGGTAGGACCGGCCTCAGCCGGGAGAGCACGTCCTCCCGCTGAAGCCGGTCCTACCGATCATTTACACCACCTCTTCCATCCGCGCATTGAACTGCAACGCTGCCAGTCTCGCGTACAGCGGGTTGCTCGCGATCAATTGCTGATGCGTGCCCACCGCCACTAAACGACCCTGATCGATGACCGCAATCCGGTCAGCGTTCTGCACCGTGGCCAGTCGATGGGCGATCACCAGCGTGGTGCGGCCTTTCATCAGGCTCGGCAGCGCTTGCTGAATCAAATGCTCGCTCTGGGCATCCAGTGCGCTGGTGGCCTCGTCCAGCAGCAGAATCGGCGCATCCACCAACAAGGCACGTGCAATCGCCAGGCGTTGACGCTGCCCGCCGGACAGACCCAACCCGCCATCACCCAGATGGGTCTGATAGCCGTCAGGCATCTGCATGATGAATTCATGAGCGTGAGCGATACGCGCGGCGGCCTCGATCTGCTCGCTGCTTGCGCCGGGATTGCCGTAGCGGATGTTGTCTTCGACGCTGCCGAAAAACAGCGCCGGCGTCTGGGACACCAGCGCAAAGCAGCGGCGCAGGTCCAGTGGATCAAGCTGCGCGATGGGCACACCTTCCAGCAGAATCCGACCTTGCTGGGGATCGTAAAACCGCAGCAGCAGGTCGAACAGCGTCGATTTGCCCGCCCCCGATGGCCCGACCAGCGCCAGAGTTTCACCGGCTGCAATGCTCAAAGTCATGCCATCCACGGCGTTGCGTTCGGGGCGCGACGGGTAGGCGAAGCTGATATTTTCCAGTTCCAGACGACCGCTGACCCGCTCCGGCAATCGCAGTAAATCGCTGGCCGGCGGGGTGATTTCGCTTTTCGCCTGGAGCAGTTCGGAGATGCGCTCGGCAGCGCCTGCTGCACGCTGCAACTCGCCGATCACTTCGCTCAACGTACCGAAGGCGCTGCCAACGATCAGGCTGTAGAACACGAACGCCGCCAGCTCACCGCTGGAAATCGTGCCTTCGATCACGTCCATGCCGCCAACCCACAGCATCACCGCCACAGCGCCCAGGACCAGCACAATCACCAGTGTGATCAGCCACGAGCGCTGCAAAATGCGCTTGCGGGCGGTCTCGAACGCGTCTTCGGCGGTGCGCGCAAAGCGTTGCTTGTCCTGCTGCTGGTGGTTGTAGGCCTGAACCGTCTTGATCTGCCCCAATGCCTCGGCCACGTAGCTGCCGACATCGGCCACCCGATCCTGGCTTTCCCGGGACAGGGCGCGCACTCGACGGCCGAAGATCAAAATCGGCGCCACCACCAATGGCAACGCCACTACAACAATGCTGGTGAGCTTTGGATTGGTGATGAACAGCAAAATGATGCCGCCGATGACCATCAAGGCATTGCGCAGGAACATCGACAGCGACGAGCCGATCACCGATTGCAGCAGCGTGGTATCAGCGGTCAACCGCGACTGAATCTCTGAGCTGCGATTGTTCTCGTAAAAGCCCGGATGCAGGTTGATCAAGTGATCGAACACCCGCTTGCGCAGATCCGCCACCACCCGCTCGCCAATCCACGACACCAGATAGAAGCGTGCGAAGGTGCCGATCGCCAGGCCCAGGATCAGCAGCATGAACAGGCTGATCGACTGATTGAGCAGGTGCGGCGAACGGGTCATGAAGCCTTGATCGACCATCAACTTGATGCCCTGGCCCATGGACAGGGTGATGCCGGCGGTGACAATCAACGCCAACAAGGCACCCAGGGCCTGCCAGCGATACGGCGCGACAAACTGCGAAGCCAGACGAATCGCCTGGCGCTGACGACTGGAAAGCAATGAAGCCATGAAAAATGGACCTGCATAAAGGCTGAAGGCACAGAGCCTACACCCGCGAAGGGCAACGTGGCTCGGGTTTACCGTACGGCGGGGGTAATGAACTTCCAGCGATAAAGTCAGGTCAGTGAGTTATGACCGCTTCGCCGGGGCGCTAGAGAGCATTGATCTAAGCCTGGGCTGGCGGTTTTCTGCCGATTCTGGTGGAGTAAAGACGCGCCGGAGGAGCTGAGGGATGTCACAGCGGATTCATCTGACGCGAGTAGTTTTAGGCGCAACACCTGATGAAGGAGAGAGGCCATGAGCTTGCACGAAAGCAGCAATCAAGTCCCGGTGGTTCGAGCCAATCCTGACCTGCACGTTGGCGGTTCGGTGCTCGACAAGGACGGACGCGAAATCCTGATTACTGAAGAAATGGTTCAGGCCGCGTGTCAGGAATGCGACAAAAACTGGGTAAAACCTGAAAAACAAGATTGAGCCGTACCAAATTTTAGAACCCGACTTCACGTCGGGTTTTTTCTGTCTGGTGTTTGAGCTTCGTCGTTAGAAGTGAGCTTGGTGGGAGCGAGCTTGCTCGCGAAGGGTTTGCGGCTGTGGGAGCTCACGATCAACGCGAGGCAGCGATAGCCGTTTGACTGACACATCGCCTTCGCGGCCGTCGTAACCTCCGAACGCTCCTACAGGGTTTTGTTTGCACCCAACGCCTGCACCACCTGCTCCAGCGCTGCAGATTCGCCATTGATGCGCACCAGCAGGCTGTCGATTTCACGACGCGGCGGATAGTTTTTGCGCAAGGCATCGAAGGCCACCGGCTGGCTGACTGCGCCTACAAGACTGCGGCGGAAATCGGCGTCATCGCGGCGTGGGTCGTAAACCCCTCGGCACAGGGTATTCAACGCCCAGGTCGGGTCGGTCTGCTCGTCCAGGGTCACTTGCGCCAGCCACGGTTTGGGCAGCAGGTCGTCGAGGTTGATTGGCGCGGGTTGTTCGAGAAACCCGCACAATGCCTGATAAATCTGCGCGGTGCCGCGTTGTCGACCGTCCAGGCTGTAGCCGGCGATGTGCGGCGTGGCGATGACGCACAGGTCGGCGAGCGCGGCGTTCACTCGCGGCTCGCCTTCCCAGACATCCAGCACGGCTTGCAGATCTTCGCGTTCCAGCAGCACGTCGTACAAGGCATCGTTATCGACCACCGGGCCACGTGCGGCGTTGATCAGCCAGCAACCCTGTTGTAATTGCTGCAACCGTGGATGATCGAACAAGTGCCAGGTCGGGTGCTCGCCGGTCTTGTCCAGCGGGGTGTGCAGGCTGATGACGTCGCAGCGCTGGACGATTTCATCCAGGCTGACAAAATCGCCCCTTTCGCTCGCTTGCCGAAGCGGGTCGCAGACCAGCAAACTCCAGCCCAGCCCCTTCAAGACGTTAACCAGACGCCCGCCCACCTGACCCGCGCCCACTACACCGTAAGTGCGCTGATTCAGGTCAACGCCTTCTATTTCCGCCAGGGTCAACAGACTGCCGAGTACGTAATCCACCACGCCGCGAGCATTGCAGCCCGGCGCGCTGGACCACTGAATGCCCGCCTCCCGGAAATAATCCAGATCCAGGTGGTCGGTGCCAATCGTGCAGGTGCCGACGAAACGCACCGGGCTGCCCTCCAGCAGTTCGCGAGTGACCGGCGTTACCGAGCGCACCAACAGGATGTCGGCGTCGGCTACCGCTGCGCGGTCAATGGAACGGCCCGGAAAACGCTGGATTTCACCAAAATGGGCGAAAAAAGCGTCGAGCAGCGGAATATTTTCGTCAGCAACAATTCGCATGGTGTACTCCCCGGAAGTCCGCGGCAGTGTAGGCGCTGATCGTTCTGATCGGCCAGCAAACAAATCAGCGGGCCGGAAAACTCAGTCGGCTTTCTTGCGAATCCAGTACACAAAGGTGCCGCCTTCAGCCTGTTGATCGACCAGTTCATGATCGAGAAACACACAGAACTTGGGAATATCGCGCCGGGTTGACGGATCGGTGGCAATCACCTTGAGCAAGCCCCCTGCGGGCAAGTCGCGCACCTTCTGGTGCAGCATCATCACCGGTTCAGGACAGTTGAGACCGCTGGCATCGAGGATAGCGTCAACGGGCAGGGTTTCAATCGATACAGGCATAAAGGGCTCCAGAAGCTGGTGGGCATTGTCGCTTAAATCATTCGGCAGGGCCAACCGATGGTGGGCAGTCATACAGATGCCGCCCTGAATCCGTTGGAGCGAGGCTTGCCCGCGAACATAGAATCTCCAACGAACTTCATTCCAATTCACAAGGTTATATTTCGTTTGATGGTCCTTCAGCCCTTACGCTTACCATCCAGCCGCCGCAAATGGCAGGTCACTTCTTCGCGGTCGTGATACAGCTGTTTGCAACCGATTTCGACACGGATGCCACGCGCTTCAAACCCGTCTTCAATGCGTTGCAACAAACGGCGCACTTCGGCGTAGCGCTGTTTCATTGGCAGTTTGAGGTTGACCACCGCTTCACGGCACAGCCCTTCGCCGATCCAGGTTTCCAGCAAAGCGGCGTTACGCGCAGGCTTTTCGACGATGTCGCACACCATCCAGTCCACCGGATGACGCGGTTTGAAGGTAAAACCATCCGCCATCAAATGCTGCACCAGCCCGGTGTCCATGAGGCTTTCCGCCATCGGGCCGTTATCGATGGCGGTGACCAGCATGCCACGGCGCACCAGTTGATAGGTCCAGCCGCCCGGCGCGGCGCCAAGATCGACGCCGGTCATGTCACCGGACAAACGCTCGTCCCACTGATCGCGGGGGATAAAGTGGTGCCAGGCTTCTTCCAGCTTCAAGGTCGAGCGGCTCGGCGCTTCCCGGGGGAATTTCAGGCGCGGAATACCCATGGGCCACATCGCCGAATTATTCGACTCGGCAACGCCGAGAAAGACTTCGCGGCCGCTCTTGAAAGTCAGCAGCAGGCGCGGCTTGCGCGGGTCGTCCACCAGTTTACCGGCCTCGGTCAGGGCCTTGCGCAGCGGCGCTTCGAACTTGCGGCAGAAATTGGACAGCTCCTTGCCGTCATTGGTGTCGACCACTTCCAGCCACAGGCTGCCGCAGGTCGCAAAATCCGCCATGTGCGACAGGATCACGCTGATGCGATCGGTTTCCGGCAAATCAAGAAACACCCCGCGCGCCCACTGCCGAGGGAAGATCAACTGCGCGAAACGCTGGCCGTTCATCAGGCGTGCTGCGCCGTCGTCTTCGGTGCAGATGAACTCGGCGTAGGCGGCGTTGGGCTTGGCTTTCGCATAACCGGACACATTCAGGCGCGCCGCGTGCTCGGCGATTTCCGAGCAGACTTCACCCTCGAAACCGGGTCGGCAGTGCATAAAAAGGGTGTTCATGGGTATCTCCTGGGCAGCGATCAGACACTTGAGCGCTGCGTCGCCCCGGCGACAAGCCAGGACCCGCTATACGTAAGGGTTAGCCTCAAGGCCGCGAAAGCGGCGCATGATAGCTGAATCAGGAACCACTGGCGCGGGCTACAGGTCCAGTACTACACCAGTCAATGATTGCAGACGGCGCCATAACCGGCTCAACCGGGCAGACGCAAGCCTGCAGCAGATGCCAATCGTCAAGTCCGTTACCGTGCGGACGCGTAAGGAGTAATTTCATGCCCTCCCTCGATAGCCTGAAAAGTCTCAAGACCCTCGAAGTTGCCAACAAGACCTATCACTACTTCAGCCTGCCGGAAGCCGCCAAAACCCTGGGCGACCTGGATAAGCTGCCCATGTCCCTAAAAGTGCTGCTGGAAAACCTGCTGCGCTGGGAAGACGGCAAGACCGTCACCGGAACAGACCTCACCGGTCTCGCAGCCTGGCTCGGCGAGCGGCGTTCCGACCGGGAAATCCAGTACCGCCCGGCGCGGGTATTAATGCAGGACTTTACCGGCGTCCCGGCAGTTGTCGATCTGGCCGCCATGCGCGCAGCCGTTGCCAAGGCGGGCGGCGATCCGCAGCGCATCAATCCATTGTCACCGGTGGACCTGGTCATCGACCACTCGGTGATGGTCGACAAGTTCGGCGACGCCAGCGCCTTCGGGCAGAACGTCGACATCGAGATGCAGCGGAACGGTGAACGCTACGCCTTCCTGCGATGGGGCCAGAGCGCCTTTGACAACTTCAGCGTCGTGCCGCCGGGCACTGGCATCTGTCACCAGGTCAATCTGGAATACCTGGGCCGCACGGTCTGGACCAAAGACGAAGACGGCCGCACTTACGCGTTCCCGGACACGTTGGTTGGCACCGACTCACACACCACCATGATCAACGGCCTCGGTGTCCTTGGCTGGGGCGTGGGCGGTATCGAAGCCGAGGCGGCCATGCTTGGCCAGCCGGTGTCGATGCTGATTCCGGAAGTGATCGGTTTCAAACTCACCGGCAAGCTCAAGGAAGGCATTACCGCGACCGATCTGGTGCTGACGGTCACGCAAATGCTGCGCAAGAAAGGCGTCGTGGGTAAATTCGTCGAGTTCTACGGCGACGGTCTCGCGGACCTGCCGTTGGCGGACCGCGCTACCATTGCCAACATGGCCCCGGAATATGGCGCGACCTGTGGCTTCTTCCCGGTAGATGACATCACCCTGGATTACCTGCGTCTGTCCGGGCGTCCGGACGACACCGTGCAACTGGTGGAAGCCTACTGCAAAGCCCAAGGCCTGTGGCGCGTGTCAGGGCAGGAGCCGCTGTTCACTGACAGCCTGGAGTTGGACATGAGCAGCGTCGAAGCCAGCCTCGCCGGGCCCAAACGTCCGCAGGACCGGGTTGCCTTGCCGGGTGTTGCCCAGGCGTTCACGGACTTTCTCGGCCTGCAATTCAAACCGACTCACAAGGAAGAAGGTCGTCTGGAAAGCGAAGGCGGCGGCGGTGTCGCGGTGGGCAATGCCGATCAGGTCAGCGATGAAGCTGAATATGAATACCAAGGCCACACCTATCGCCTGAAAAACGGCGCAGTGGTGATCGCCGCAATCACGTCCTGCACCAACACCTCGAACCCAAGCGTGATGATGGCGGCTGGCCTGGTGGCGAAAAAAGCTGTCGAGAAAGGCCTGAAAACCAAACCGTGGGTGAAAACCTCGCTGGCGCCAGGCTCCAAAGTGGTGACGGATTACTACAAGGCGGCCGGGCTGACCCAGTATCTGGACGCGCTGGGCTTTGATCTGGTGGGCTATGGCTGCACCACCTGTATCGGCAACTCCGGTCCGCTGCCGGAGCCCATCGAAAAAGCCATTCAGCAATCGGACCTGACCGTAGCGTCGGTGCTGTCCGGCAACCGCAACTTCGAAGGCCGGGTGCATCCGCTGGTCAAGACCAACTGGCTGGCTTCCCCGCCCCTGGTCGTCGCCTATGCGTTGGCTGGCAGTGTGCGCATCGACATCAGCAGCGAGCCCTTGGGCGAAGGTTCCGACGGCCAACCGGTGTACTTGCGGGATATCTGGCCGACGCAGAAGGAAATTGCCAAAGCGGTCGAGCAGGTCAACACCGGCATGTTTCACAAGGAGTACGCCGAAGTATTCGCCGGCGATGAACAGTGGCAGGCAATCGAAGTGCCGCAGGCCGCGACTTATGTGTGGCAGGAGGATTCCACTTACATTCAGCACCCGCCATTTTTCGATGATATCGGCGGCCCTTTGCCGGTGATCGAAGACGTCAAGGGCGCGCGCGTGCTGGCCATGCTCGGTGATTCGGTGACGACCGATCACATTTCCCCTGCTGGCAATATCAAGGCCGACAGCCCGGCCGGGCGTTACCTGCGCCAGAAAGGCGTCGAACCGCGAGATTTCAATTCCTATGGCTCACGACGCGGCAATCATCAAGTGATGATGCGCGGCACCTTCGCCAACATTCGCATCCGCAACGAGATGCTCGGCGGCGAAGAAGGTGGTTATACCCTGCACGTTCCCACTGACGAGAAGTTGTCCATCTACGACGCGGCCATGCGCTATCAGGCCGAAGGCACGCCGCTGGTGGTGATCGCCGGTCAGGAATACGGCACCGGATCGAGTCGCGACTGGGCGGCCAAAGGCACCAATCTGCTGGGCGTCAAAGCGGTGATTGCCGAGAGTTTCGAACGCATCCACCGCTCCAACCTGGTGGGCATGGGCGTATTGCCACTGCAATTCAAAAATGGCCAGAGCCGCAAGAGCCTCAACCTCAACGGCAAGGAAACCCTGAACATCAGCGGCCTGACCCACGCCAACCTGCGGCCCGGCATGGATTTGACCCTGCAGATCACTCGTGAAGACGGGAGCCAGGAACGCCTGGATGTGTTGTGTCGGATCGATACGCTGAACGAAGTCGAGTATTTCAAGGCCGGGGGGATTCTGCACTACGTGCTGCGGCAGTTGATTGCTGCCTGAAGATCGGCGACTAGCGACGTCCGGGATGAATCTTGTAGGAGGGAATTTATTCCCGAAAGGCTCGATCAGGCGCTGGAAATTCATCGGCTGGTCGAATGCCTTACCGGATAAATCCGGTCCCACAAAGATTCAAACAACTGTCAGGGCGATAACCGAACGGATTATCGCCCTGCTTTGATGTAGGCTCTTTCGCAAAATTAACCATCTGGTACATTTTGTGAAAACAGCGTTCACTCTGCTCGAACGCACTCATAACAAGAATCGAGAGCCTATCGCCATGACCTCATCCAAAACCCCTTCGATCCTTGCCGGGCTGATCGGCGCGGGCATTCAGGCTTCGCGCACGCCGGCCTTGCACGAGCACGAAGGCGATGCCCAGGGCATGCGCTATCTCTATCGGTTGATCGACATCGATGCGCTCAAGCTCGACAGCAGCGCCCTGCCGGATTTGCTGCAGGCGGCCCAGCGCATGAGCTTTACCGGGCTGAACATTACGTTCCCGTGCAAACAGGCTGTAATTCCGCTGCTGGACGAACTGTCCAGCGAGGCCTTGGGCATTGGCGCGGTCAATACCGTGGTGTTCAAGGACGGCAAGCGCATCGGCCACAATACCGATTGCCTGGGCTTTGCCGAAGGCTTTCGCCGAGGCCTGCCGGGAGTGCCGCGCAAGCGCGTGGTGCAACTGGGTGCCGGTGGCGCTGGAGCTGCCGTGGCTCATGCGCTGCTGGCCGAAGGTGTCGAGCAACTGATCGTTTTCGAAGTCGACCCGGCGCGGGCACAAAGCCTGGTGGACAACCTCAACGCGCACTTCGGCGCGACACGGGCGCAGGTCGGGCGGGATTTACCCGGCGCGATGGTCAGCGCTGACGGTCTGGTCAACACCACTCCGGTGGGCATGACTAAATTGCCCGGCACGCCGCTGCCACCGGAACTGCTGCATGCCGCGCTGTGGGTCGCAGAGATTATCTATTTCCCGCTGGAAACCGAACTGCTGCGCCATGCCCGGGCGCTGGGCTGCCAAACGCTGGATGGCGGCACCATGGCGGTTTTCCAGGCGGTGAAAGCGTTCGAACTGTTCAGCGGCCAACCTGCCGATGCCGAGCGTATGCAGGCACACTTTCAGCGCATGCACGATTGAGGTTCAGGGTCGCAGGTAGCGCGTCACTGAATCGCAGATCATGTCCTTGTGGCGCTGCCTGACCTGTTCGTCCACCAGATCGATCTGGAAGATTTCCGAAAACGTGTGGCGGTTCGAGATCCGGTAGAAGCAGAACGAGCTGATCATCAGATGCAGATCGATAGCGTCCACGCCCTGACGAAACAGGCCTTCGTTCTCGCCCCGCCGCAGCAGCTTGTCGAGCGTCTCGACGATGTTCTGGCTCAAGGCGCGGATCGTCGGTGATTGTTTGACGTTTTCGCCGTTATGGATATTTTCGATGCAGACGATGCGCACGAAATCGACGTTGCGGTCGTGGTGATCGAAGGTGAATTCAACCAGACGCTGGATGGCCTGCATGGGTTCCAGCGCATCCAGATTCAGCCCGCTTTCGGTGCGGCGAATATCGCCATAGAGCTTCTCCAGCACTTCAGCGTAAAGCTGCTCCTTGCTGTTGAAGTAGTAATAGATCATCCGTTTCGAGGTGTGCGTGCGCTCGGCGATGGCATCGACACGCGCGCCCGACAGCCCTTGCGCGACAAACTCGACAATCGCAGCTTGCAGGATGTTGTCACGGGTCTTTTCCGGGTTGTTCTTGCGGCCCTTGACGGGTACCGGCAAAGGCGCCTCGGCGAGACTGTCTTCGGTAATTTTCATTATTGATTCACGGTTCGGATAAACGATTGGCCGCGTGCATTATGCAGGCGACTGCGTCAAAGATCCCGTCCCCGACGCAGCCACTGAATCAAAGTCGAGCTTGCCGTGCGGCTCCGCTGCGAGCCTTGGCCATTGCGGCCAGACGCACCGCCACGTTTGCGGCGCCGTAACCGACATAACCGTTCTTGCGCTGCAGGATTTCGAAGAAGAATCGATCGTCGAACGATTCGGTGTACACGTGAAACAGCTCGCCGCCCTGGGCATCACGGTCGTACAGCACGTTGTAATAGGCCAGTTCGCTGAGAAATTCGTCGTCGAAGTCGAAGCGCGCAGCCAGATCGTCGTAATAATTGAGTGGGATATCCAGCAGCTGCACGCCCGCCTCTTTCGCACGGCTGACCTGGGCGAAGATGTCTTCGCAGTCAAAGGCGATGTGATGCACGCCCGAGCCGCGATAACTCGACACCGCGTGGGAAATCGCCGTGTTGCGATTCTCGGAGATGTTCAGCGGCAAGCGCACCGTACTGCAACGGCTGCGCAGCGCCCGGCTTTTCACCAGCCCATAAGGGTCCGGCAGCACCACTTCGTCGTCGGCCTCGAAATCCAGCACGGTTTTATAAAACAGCACCCAGCTGTCCAGGCTGTCGGCCGGCAGGGCCATGGCCATGTGATCGATGCGCTGCAAACCGCCGCCCTGCCCAGCGTCCGGGTTAATGACAAAGTCACTGTCGTAGATCGACTGACCCGGTTGAGCCGGCTCGACCAGGTAAATCAGGCTGCCATCCGGTGCGCGCACGGCGGGAATTTCCCGTTCATTGGGCCCGACCAGCCCACGATAGGGCTGGCCTTTGTAAACCCTGGCGCGCTCCAGCGCCGAAGCGCCGTCGTCGACGCGCAACGCAGTGGCGCACAACGAAGGGCCATGGGCCTCGAAGAAACTGTGGGCAAACGAATAGGGTTCAGCGTTGAGCACGATTTTGATATCGCCCTGCCCCATCAGACTGACCGCTTTGGAGCGATGCTGACCCAGTTTGGCGAACCCGAGGTTTTCCAGCCAGCCGGAGAGTTTCGCGCCTTGAGCGTCGTCCACGGCGAACTCCAGGAATTCAACACCGTTGTAGGTACTCGCGGGCGGCGGGCTGAACAGCAGCTCCTGAGGTACTGGCTTTTGCTGCTGCTCAAGCAACAGCCGGGTTTTTTCTTCCAGATACAACAAAGAACGCAGGCCATCGGCGGCATTGGCCCGAGGCGGCGCGGCGCGGAAGCCATCGTTGAAAATTTCCAGGGACAGCGGGCCGCTGTAACCACTTTGCAGAATAGGCGCGAGAAAACCCGGCAGGTCGAATTCGCCCTGGCCGGGGAAGCAGCGAAAATGCCGACTCCACTCCAGCACATCCATGGCCAGCACGGGCGCGTCGGCCATCTGCACGAAGAAAATCTTGTCGCCGGGGATTTGCGCGATACCGCTCGGATCGCCCTTGAGCGACAAGGTGTGAAAACTGTCGAGCAATACGCCGAGTGCCGGATGATCGACCTGACGCACCAGATTCCACACCTGTTGCCAGGTATTCACATGGCGGCCCCAGGCCAGCGCCTCATAACCCACGCGCAACTGTCGGGCACCGGCCCGTTCGGCCAGCAGGCTCAGGTCGTCGCGCAGAATGTTCTCGTCGCCGAGTGAATCGGCGGCGGCGTTGCTGCACACCAGCACCAGATCGGTGCCCAGCTCCTGCATCAAATCGAACTTGCGCTCGGCGCGGTCGAGATTGCGTTGCAGACGCTCCCGACGACAGCCTTCGAAGTCGCGAAATGGCTGGAACAGAGTAATGGCAATGCCCAGATCGGCGCACAGCTGCCGAACATGGCGCGGGCTGCCGTCGTAATACAACAGATCGTTCTCGAAAATCTCCACCCCGTCGAAACCGGCGGCAGCGATGGCTTCAAGTTTTTCCGGCAGGGTCCCGCTCAAGGAAACGGTGGCAATCGAACGTTGCATGCTTGCACTCCTTTGAGATCGCGACCTCTGCGGATCGCGTGTTAATGCTTCTGAACGAATTATTCGCCTCGCCAACCGCCACCGCAAACTAAATGTACCAACTGGTTAGTTTTACGTTCGATAATCGCCCAAAACCCTTTTTAGCCAATTGACGGTGCTGCTCGTGATGCCCAAGATCAGCTGCACATTGTCGGACAGGGTTAATTCTGACGTCGTCATCGCTAATGTATCCAGCTTCAAAAAGCTTGGTTCAAGCTGCCCCATAACAATTTCAATAAGACGGTCAATCGCCATGAACGCTCACCACAACTGCACTGTTTGCCCTTGCGGCCACCCGCCCCGATCATCGGCCTCGTCGACCCAATCAGTTGAACGCTCCTTTATTACTCGCTCAATGGGTATCGGATCGCGCTTCGCCTGATTAAAATCCAGCGCCCTCGAAGAGTGGCCCTTGCAGCATTGACGCTTGCAGGATCGCCCACGGCCCGTCAACGGCCCTTATTCGAGTCGCCTTTTCAGTTCGATCGTGGCCCATGCCGCGATCCTTGAACGGATGGCCAGACCATGCTTTCTACACATTCCACTTCAACGGCGGCCAAGACCGCGCATCCCCATGCCGGTATCGGCGAAAAGATTCGTGGCGCCATGGCCGTGGGCAAGACTCGCTGGGGCATGCTCGCCCTGGTGTTCTTCGCCACGACGCTGAACTACATCGACCGCGCCGCGCTGGGCGTCATGCAGCCCGTTCTCGCCAAGGAAATGGGCTGGACGGCGATGGATTACGCCAATATCAACTTCTGGTTCCAGGTCGGCTACGCCGCAGGGTTCCTGTTGCAAGGCCGCTTTATCGACAAGGTCGGCGTCAAACGCGCGTTCTTCCTCGCGGTATTGCTCTGGAGCGTTGCCACTGGCGCGCACGGCCTGGCCACCTCGGCCGCCGGATTCATGGTCTGTCGCTTCATTCTGGGCCTGACCGAAGCCGCCAACTATCCGGCCTGCGTGAAGACCACCCGGCTGTGGTTCCCCGCTGGCGAACGCGCCATTGCGACTGGCATCTTCAACGCCGGCACCAACGTCGGCGCCATGGTGACCCCTGCCCTGCTGCCCATCATCCTCACCGTTTGGGGCTGGCAGGCTGCGTTTCTGTGCATGGGCCTGCTCGGTTTGAGCTGGGTGGTGATCTGGCGCCTGAAATACTTCAATCCGGACGAGCATCCAACCGTCAGCCAGACTGAACTGGACTACATCCATCAGGCGGTGGAACCCGAGCCGGTCAAGGTTCCGTTCACGCATATCCTGAAAATGCGCGGCACCTGGGCCTTCGCCCTCGCGTATTCGCTGACCGCGCCGGTGTTCTGGTTTTACCTGTACTGGCTGCCGCCTTTCCTCAATCAGCAATACAACCTGGGGATCAGCGTCACACAAATGGGGATTCCGTTGATCCTCATCTGGCTGACGGCAGATTTTGGCAGCATCGGTGGCGGGATTCTTTCGTCCTGGCTGATCGGCCGTGGCATGCGCCCGATTACCGCGCGATTGCTGTCCATGCTGGTATTTGCGATCACCATCATCAGCGTGATCTTTGCGGCCAACGCCAGCGGTCTTTGGGTCGCGGTGCTGGCCATCGCTCTGGCGGTGGGTGCGCATCAGGCCTGGACCGCGAACATCTGGAGCCTGGTGATGGACTACACGCCCAAGCATCTGATCAGCACGGTGTTCGGCTTCGGCGGCATGTGCGCAGCGATTGGCGGCATGTTCATGACGCAGATCGTCGGCGCAGTCCTCACCGCGACCAACAACAATTACAACGTGCTCTTCACCATGATCCCGGCCATGTACTTCATCGCCCTGATCTGGATGTACTTCATGGCGCCGCGCCAGGTTCCGACGATCAAGCAGTAAATAGCTGCACATTTGAAAGGCCGCTTGTTGCAAGCGGCCTTTTTTATGGCAAAAAAACATCACAGGGAAATATCCGACAAACATTTCTTTCAGAAAAAACTGACAAACAACTGGAAATTTTCCTTGCCGATCAGTGAAGCTTGGCGCCGGCAGATGCCCTCGCGTCCGAGCGTGGGCATCTGCGCTCAAGCTCCTACTGAATGGACTCAAGGAACTCCCCATGTTTGCCACGCGCTGGACCAGCCTGACGTTATTGACCCTGGGCTACAGCCTCGCCATTGCCTATGGTCATTTCAGCCTGCCGGTCGTCGTCACCTTTGCGCTGTTGATCATGGCCGGGATCTGCGTGACGCAGTTCAAACAGCGCGCGGTGAAGGGGTTGGGGCATTGTCTGTTCATCGCGCTGGCGGTGGGGCTGGCCAGCCACTGGCTGCCGGGTTTCTTCAGTGAGCGGGTCATCGCCGCGCAACGATTGACGCCGCAGTCCGCGCCTTTTTCCATGTACCTGAATCTGGATAAACCGCTGATCGGATTCTGGATCCTGCTGGCCTGCCCCTGGCTGCTGCGCAACGTCGTCATCGGGCAAGTTGTAAAGACCGCATCATTGACACTGCCCGGCACTGCGTTCGTCTGTTTGAGCGCAGCCATGGCATTGGGACTTATCGGTTGGGACCCGACCTGGCCGGCGCAAAGCTCACTGTGGCTGGCAAACAATCTGTTACTGGTGACATTGACCGAAGAACTACTGTTTCGCGCTTATATTCAGGGAGGCCTGCAACAACTATTCAAACCGCTGCGTTATGGAAGCGCACTGGCACTGGGCTGCGCCGCGCTGCTTTTCGGTTTGACGCATCTGGGCAGCGGATGGCAATGGATGCTGCTCGCGGGCCTGGCGGGCGTCGGCTACGGCCTGGCGTTTCGCTTGGGTGGGTTGCCGGCAGCGGTGATTACCCACTTCGGCGTCAATCTCCTGCATTTCAGCTTTTTCACTTACCCCATGTTTGATCGGTAGACCGCTTGGTTCCACTAGTGGCTATTTGGTCATTTCGACCACACGCTCAATGTATTGGTATTAGTGCCGATAGCATCCCAAAGCCTAGCGGATCGAAGCTCATGCGTAATAACCAGCCCATCACTCAACGCGAACGGACGTTTCCAGCCAATCAGCGGTTGATTTCAACCACTGACGCCCGAGGTGTCATCACCTATTGCAACGACGCTTTCGTTGAGATCAGCGGCTTCTCCCGGGAAGAACTGCTCAAGGCGCCGCACAATACCGTTCGCCATCCCGACGTGCCGGCCGCCGTTTTCGAACATATGTGGACGACACTGAAAAACGGTCTGCCGTGGATGGGCATCGTCAAGAATCGCAGCAAAAACGGCGATCATTACTGGGTCAATGCGTATGTCACACCCATGTTCGAGAACCAGCAGGTAGTCGGCTTCGAATCGGTTCGGGTCAAACCCACCGCCGAGCAGGTCGAACGTGCCGAAGCGCTGTATGGGCGGCTGAACAATGGCAAGTCGGCGATTCCGCGCCGGGACAAGTGGCTGCCGGTGCTGCAGGACTGGTTGCCATTCATCATGGTCAGCCAACTGAGTTTCCTGATCGGCGTCTGGCTCAATTCCCACTGGGGTTTTGCCCTGGCCGCCGGGCTGTCGGTGCCGCTGGGCCTGTTGGGCCTGACCTGGCAACAGCGCGGCATCAAACGTCTGTTGCGCCTGGCGGAACAAACCACATCCGACCCGCTGATTGCGCAAATGTACACCGACAGCCGTGGCCCGCAGGCGCGTCTGGAAATGTCGATCCTCAGCCAGGAAGCGCGGATGAAAACCTGCCTGACGCGCTTGCAGGACACCGCCGAGCAACTCAACGGCCAGGCTCGTCAGTCCAATACCCTGGCCCACGCCAGCTCCACCGGCCTGGAGCGTCAGCGGATCGAAACCGAACAAGTAGCCACCGCCATCAACCAGATGGCCGCCACCACGCAGGAAGTCGCCAGCCACGTACAACGCACCGCTGACGCTACGCAGCAGGCCAACGAGCTGACGCGTCGCGGCCGCGACATCGCCGGGGAAACCCGTGAAGCCATCCAGCGCCTGTCCACTTCCGTGGGTGAAACCGGCCTGACCGTGACCCAACTGGCGAAAGACAGCGATGAAATCGGCGGCGTGGTCGACGTCATCAAAGGCATCGCCGACCAGACCAACCTGCTGGCCCTCAACGCCGCCATCGAAGCCGCACGCGCCGGGGAAATGGGCCGTGGCTTCGCAGTCGTCGCCGACGAAGTCCGCCAACTGGCGCAACGCACCACAGAATCCACCGGCCAGATCCATGGCCTGATCGCCAAGCTGCAACAGACCGCCAACGCCGCAGTGCAAACCATGAACTCCGGCCATCGCCAGGCCGAAGAAGGTGTCGCCAAGGTTCTCGAAGCCGACCAGGCACTGATCGGCATCAGCGAAGCGGTGGCCAACATCACCGACATGACCACGCAGATCGCAGCCGCGACCGAAGAACAAAGCTCGGTGGCCGAAGAAATCAGCCGCAACATCGCCACCATCTCCCACCTGGCCGACCAAACCTCCGAAGAAGCCCAACGCTCGGCAACACTAAGCGGCGAACTGACCAACACTGCCCATTCGCAGTATTCGTTGGTGGAGCGGTTTAATCGGTAGTTTCAGCACGCAATAAAAGAACCCCAATGAACCTGGTTTATTGGGGTTTTTTGTTGGGTGTTTTTTGGGGATGCCCGACGACGGTTTTCAACTAACTCTGGATGAAATTCCTATAGGTGCGAAATCGCACTCCCTGATCCAGACCTGACGAGGGTACTTTACTGACTGCGGCGATTCTCCTCACAAACCTGAACAGAGATAAAAGCTACAAAGTTGGCTACTTGGTGATTACCTATCCAGGCGGCTATGCTCACCCCGTCCTTCAGACCCAGATTCGTATCGATCGAACGCCTCCCGGCGAGCCGCTACTTGCCCCCTACTTCTGCCAAGTATTTCGCTGGCGAATGTAACCGGCAAAATTCCCGGCTATATCGGGATGGAAGTGGGCGATACCCTTTAGACCCTCTGCAACGATACCGTAGGCCCTGCCTACGTCATCGTCGCCGAAAACCTGACCACTCAACCCATCGAGATCACCTTCACCCGTGAGTTCCTTGAAAGCCTCAACAGCGAAGCAGTGAATATCACCTGTCAGATCACCGACCGAGCCGGTAATCGCTCGATTCTCGCGGAGCCGGTTGAATTAACGCTGCAACCCTGATTAAACTTAGTACTCAAACGTATTAAAACTTATTAATCCTGCACGCATTTGCGTGCGGGATTAGTATTAATCCACTGAAGGAAATTTCCTAGGACTATAAAACCCCAAAAATCAGCGCCGCTCATTAGTTCGTCTCCGGCAACAATTGTAGTCCTTGACCTACAGTTTGATCTCGTCAACTCCTACAACCACTTTCAAGACAACAGATTTACCCCCTGTAATTCCTGCACTATACCTAAAAATCATCATTTAAAAATCGCTACTTTATGTCTTCCAGAGAAACAATCAAAAAGTCAGAAACACCCATTTCCAGAGAAATTTTCTGACTTGACGATCAAGCGCTGAAGCAATTTAATGCGCAAAAAAAACCCGCCATGAGCGGCACTGATGAGTTCCAACATCAAACTAGCCAACACAAAACAAGGAAAACAATCAAATGGAAGAAACGCCGCCACACGATAACACCGACAAAAACAAACAACAGGAGACACCCAGCACCGTTGTCGATATATCTCACACCAAGCCGGTCTTAGGAGATATCTCGAATAGTCTGAAAGCGCCCTTTCTGCCGCATGTAAAACCGGACGCGATCAGTTATGAGGAAGTGCACACGGGTGTCTGCGTCCATATTCCAGGATCAGCGAAGATGTTGTTCGGCGACGAGCTGGTGTTCTACTGGGGCGTCAACAGCTCCTCGACTCCCATATTGCTCAAGCACGTAAACTCAAACAGCGTGGTGCGCGTGCTGTGCATCAGTTATCACTTTATTGAGTGCGTGCAATACGGGTTGGTGGATCTGTACTTCGAGGTTTATCGGGACCAGCATTTGATCGGCACATCGCCGGCCTTGGTGGTAACGGTCAACCGCAACTCACCGGTGACTCCCAGGCAACGGCAACGCAAGCGCAATATGATCCGCAGGTACGCGAAAAAACCTGATAAAAACCGCTTCTGACAAAAAAAAAGCAAAACCCCGGTGCAATGCACCGGGGTTCTGATGTTCAGATGCCTAAGACGAACAATTCCTCGTTGGAGATTCTATGTCTGGGGGCAACCGCCAGGCGCTGCAGAAGTATTGTTTGAACCGACGCCTTCCCGGCTAAAGCCGGTCCCACTGGATGACCGCATTTCACCTGTGGGAGCGAGGCTTGCCCGCGAAGAGTCCGGTGCATCCAGCGATTTCCGAATCTGACACAACGCTTTCGCGGGCAAGCTCTCGCTCCAACGGACTTATGAAAACCAAGCATGCCGCCGTTTCAGAGAAACGGCGGCATCCTTTTCAGCTCCTATTGCAGCGCGACGGTCTAGAACGCCAACCTCAACCCGACATTGGCCCCCCACGGTTGCTCGACGTTTTTGCCTTTCATGTAATCAAAGTCAGCATGCAGTTGCAGCCGCTCCGACAGCGATACCGAAACACCCGCGCCCAACTCGGCACGCGAGCCAGACAAATCGTTGCCGAAACGCTTGTCGTTGACTTTGACGTCATTGCTGCGCGAGAACTCCTGCGCCATCGCCACCCGCAGATAAGGTGTCAACACGCCGCCATCCTTGAGGGCGATGCTGCGTCCGGCTGAGGTCCCTACTTTGCCCAACGTCGATTGCGTGCGCTCGTTGTTGGCCTGCATGCCGTTGTCCAGCGTGTAGCTGTCGCCTTGCACCCAGACGCTGGACAACTGCGCGTAGGGTTCGAGGAAATAGCCATCGGCAAAGTTGATGTGCCTGCCGAACTCCAGCGAGCCACCGACAGCGCTGCTTTCATAGTCGCCCTTGGCCTTGGTGCCATCGCTCATGGCCACTTTCGACTCGTTGCGGAAGCGGTTGAGCTTGAGCACGCCGTCCAGGTAGTAGCCATCGTCCAGCAGCCAGGTGCCGTAGCCGCCGACATAGTAGCTGTCGACATTGCCCGTGGTACCACGACTCAGGTCCAGGTCATTCTTGCTGTAACCGGCCATCACGCCCAGCGACAACTCGCCGATGCCCACTTGCAGCGGCGCATCAACACCCAGGGTCAAGCCGCTCTGCTTCTGCTGGTAGTCCACGCCATCACCGGTCGAGGCGTTGAAACGGCTGCCGTAGCTGCGCATCCATGCGCCGCCCAATGGCTTGCCGCGCACCTCGCCCATGCGACTGCGCAAAGTAGTCAGCTCGCTGTTCCAGATGTTCGGCGCCGCGTTGAACAGCGCCAGCACACTTTGCGTCGACGGGCTGATGGTCTTGCCGGAACCAACAATGAACCAGTCATCGCCGCGCTGCTCCAGCTCGTAGGAATACACCCCAAGATCCGCCTTGCCACCCAGCAGACCAAACTGCGCATCCCCGCCTTCGGTATCCACCACCATCAAGGGCTCAACTTCAGGCGTTACCAACTCCAGCCCGGTGTTCTGCACCTTCAACGTGTGATTACCGTTGGCCTGACCGTTCACCTTGAGCAAATCTCCGGAATGGTTATCCAGATTAATGCGCATATCGAACGTGCCGTTGCCGGACAACTCGCCGAGGGTCAGCGTTTTGAAAGCGCCCTCCCCAAAACTCACCCGCCCGCCATTCATAGACAAAGCCTTGACGTTACTGTCATCCACCATCTGCCAACTCGCCCCGGAAGTAATCGCCAACGTGTTGCTGTTGATGATATTACCGGTGAGCTGCGCGTAGTTTTGCAGAGTGACGTTTAGGGTGCTGGTGTCATCGGCGGTTAGGTTGCCGTTTAGGCGGCTGTCGTCGACTTTCAGCCGAGTCGTGCCTGATCCTTCGACCTGCAAAAGGTTACCGTTGCCGGCGAAGAGATCAGCGCCGTTACGTATTTCGATATCCGTGTCAATTTTAGAGGCATTAACAAATATCGCCGCACCTATCACACCTCGGACGACCGACTCGTCAATGATTACGATATTACCTCCCAAAAAACCCGAGGGTACGTTATCAATGATTTTTATCCCTTGCTGTGTGCCTTCGATAAAACTTTTTTGGATGGCTTGCAACGACCCACCACTTACCCTTACACCCTCCCCCTCAACAGTCTTGCTATCGCTTCTCCCATGAACACTTGTGCCGCTTAAGCTCACAAGACTCACGGGGCCGACTACGACCCCAGCACCGACGCCCGATACAGTGCTGTCTTCAACAATCACATTCGAACCGGGTCCTATGCCATTCGTTGTACTGGTGCTCGATCTAATTGCCTCTCCGAGGTCATTGAATATTGCGCTATCTCGCACAACAGCCGCACCATCGTTAACCCACAAACCTTCGCGAACATTTGCACTATTTACATTAGCTTTAGATAAGGATGTAACCACAATTGCATTAACTACAGCCCCATCAAATACATTTAACACGCCTTTATTTTTGACTGAATAGCTATCTGGAAGGCGTGAGGCATATACATCTTCAATCCTGCCATCAACTATTACTTCTTTAACATTATTATCATCGAATATATCAATCTTTGCTGGCACTGACTGCACAATAGGTCCGTGACTGTCAATATCATTAACAGTGACAGCCGATATCACATGACCATTTAGATCTGCTGCCATACCGAGACCTGAACTTGCGCCCATAAAAATTCCTATCATGGCCACTTTGAATTTAGGCACTAGGCTTATGCCCCGCCTTATCATCAACATAGATCTCTCCGCTCTTAGTGAGGAATTACTTTCGCAGAGAGCAGCGCTTTGAAACACCTACGCAGAAACTGGTAAATTGTAGGATATTTCTCAAATGCAAGCAGGAACAAAATTACGGACTACAGGCTATTGTAGGAAGCATGTTTCTAATTGTTTCTTCAATGCCAAGCCCGGCCCATAAGATTTTTCCAGTTCCTATGGGCACCATACGAAAAATAGAAAATAATTAACGCCTGACGTATTGACAGGCAACGAAAAAGCCGATTAGTTAAAAATGGAGACAGCAGCCAAAGCTGCGATCTTACATGATTGATAGATTAGTTCTGTATCGCCATTAGCCTATATCCCGCCGTTGCGGTAGGTGAACTTCAACGTCAATGACAGACAGTGATGGCATGCACTCATATAACCAAGAGGCAGTTTTATGAAAATCTCAAATAAACACCCGACGTCCAATCCTATGCGTAACTTTCGAAAAGTTTCACTGGAGCTAGAACTACCTAGAGTAGAAGTCGCATTCCATGACGAAGACAGTGAAGGGTTGTTACCAATCAGCGCACTGGCTAAACCAGTACGAGTTGACCTTAAAGTATGGCTTACTGCAGTCCCGGATGATCTGTACCAAATTTACTGGGACGAAGCTTGCGTAGGGGAACCAAAATTAATTTCCAGCGATCAACAAATTGGCGACCCACTCTTTTTGGAGATACCAGTAGAATTTTTGACTGAGGGCGTACACAAGCTCGCCTATCAGACAACCAATCATGAGAATGGTGTGACGGAAGAATCACTCCCGATTAGAATTGAGGTGGATTTAACGCCGCCCGGTAAACCTCAGCTAGGACCTATAAAATTCCCTCCAGAAGTAGACGGTGGCCTGACGTCAAACGAGCTTACGCAGTTGGGCGACAAGCTGGATGTTGAAATCGGCAGCTATACAGGAATGGCAAAGCATGACGTGATTCGAACCTTCTGGGGAGATATCGAAGGACTAGGAGCAATCGTCGATGCCGATGACATGGGCGTTCAACGCGTCATTATTACCTACACAAGAGAGTTTCTGGAAACCCTTGGTGACTTTAATGGAGTGGTGAGCTATACGATCAACGACCGTGCGGGAAACCTATCTGCTCGCTCGCTTGGCATATTTATACATCTCCTGTTGAAGGAAGCGCCAAACGACTTTCCCGCACCTATCATCGACCCGACGGTTGGAGATTTGATAGATCACGCAGAGGCGAAAGCCGGCATCAACGTCGATATTCCCGGATATCCCGGTGCCGAGCCTTTGGATTTGATCACCTTACATTGGGGTGAGGGAAATTCCTCTTCTCCCTTTCCTCTACCTGAGGGGAATGAAGGCGAAGATGTTGTTCTATCCATTCTCGTGCCATATGAAACCATTGCAGTTGAACCCGTAGGAAGCCCTCGCATTACTTATGATGTTGTCCGGCAGGGAAAATTATTGGGTAGCTCGCTACCTAGCATTATCGATGTTTTTCTCACGCGTCCAGTGGAAGAGGCTTTGGAAGCGCCTGTCGTCCAGGGCACCAGCGTAACCAGTCCCAATACCGATGACAATTTTATCGACGAAGACGATTACGAACTAAATGGTCGCGCCATTATTCAGTGGAGGGACAAATTTGAACTTAGCGACGACCTCAATTTATATTGGGGCCAGGAATTCGTACCGCAGTGGTATCAAATCAAGGCAAGCGATATTGCCGCAGCGCGAGACTTGAATGTCCCTATTCCGAACTCTATTATAAAAGCTCAAGGTACCGGAGCTGAAATTCCGGTTAGATATACGCTCACTCGTTTCGACAACCCCAATCCCGCTGGCTCTCCTACCCAGTTGGTAATTGTACGATCCAAGGAGGAAACCCCTGGAGGCGTAGATGGTTTGAATGGACCAACCTTCAACACCCACGAGAATGGTGTCGTCGGGCCTATTGAAAATCCTGATGGAGCAGAAGTCACCATCGTGCCTTATACCAACATTCTGAAAAATCAAATCATTCAGTTTACCTTCGTAGGCTTCGATGATGACAATAACCCAATCGTAGATGCCGGCTTCTACGGTGAACGCGAGCTGGACTCCAACGACGTGGCCAATGGTTATAGATTCAAGATTCCGGGCGCGAATCTCAAACGCGTATGTGTCGGTTATGGTGAAGCCTCTTATAAAGTTCTACCAGCTGAGGATAGCAACCAAAGCCCTGCTACGTCCCGCGTGACCAGGGTTAGAATCAACATGAGCAAACCCACATCTGGTTGCAACTGGAAAATCTAACACTAAACCTTTAAAGCTTAGCTATTTAACCTACATTAGCTAAGCCCAAAATATGAGGAATAACTATGAGCAACTTAAAAAACCGCAAGGAAAGTCAACTGCAGAATTTCGGCACTGAAGACCTTGTAGCGCCTACTATCAAAATTGCTTTGAATGATGAAGGTTTGCTGCCTGTCCATGAACTCGAAAAACCAGTATCCGTAACTTTCCCGCTTGGATCCAACGCTGTCCTAGGAACTGCTTATCAACTTCTATGGAATGGAGGCGGGACTGGACCCGTTAAATTCGTTCAGGCGGGAGACAATCCGGGCGATCTAATGAATTTAGAAATCCCTGTGTCCGTACTCTCTGCCGGTCGGCATCGGGTAGCCTACCAACTAACGAACCCTGAAAACGGCGTTAAAGTTGATTCGCCGTCAGCACCTGTTCATGTCGACAGAAGGCCCCCAGGAAGTCCACAACTCGGCCCCATCATCTTCCCGCCGGCTGTCCAGGACGGTCTGACATCATCGGAACTCGAAAGCATGAACAATGTACTAGTCGGCCAAATAGCCGGTTATACAGGCATGCAGGAACACGATTTGGTCCAGAGCTATTGGAACAGCGTCGCAGGCCCGACTGTGGTGGTTGATAAAGACGACATGGGACTGAAGCGAGTTAATGTTGGATTTTCCAGGCGGTTTTTAGAAGCCATCGGTGACATCGAAGCACCCGTTCACTACACCGTGACAGACCTGGCCGGCAATGTTTCGATCGTCTCCGACCCGGTTTTCGTCAAGCTTCAGCTTTCTGTCTTGCCTGTACTGCCAGTGCCGTCTGTAAAGGAAGCTAATGGGAATACGCTTGACCCAGCCAATGCAACCCGTGGTGCAACAGTTCTGATGGGGGCTAGCGCGGAGTTGAAGCTGAACGACCGAGTGCTTGTACAGTGGGAGGGGCCTAAGGGAAGCGATGCCAAGGAAAAAGTGATTGCCCAGGCGGATGTAGGGAAGGAGTTGGCATTGTTATTTGCAGCTGCCTTGGTAACTGTCAACGAAGGAGAAGCAGTTTCGATATCCTACGTGGTCAGTCGCAGCAACGGTGCCGAGCAACAATCTGATCCGCTCCTCCTGCAGATCCAACGCGGTCTCCAACAACTACCAGCACCTAGCATGGATACGGTCGGCGCTGACGGTCTTTTGATTCCCGGAAAAATCCCCGAATCCGGCGCAACTGTCCGCGTTGCCTATCAGGATATGCAGGCCGCAGACAGCGTGATCGTCAGCTGGAAAGGCGTCACTGCACACGACACTCCGCCGCAATTGGTGGGCAGTGCAGCACAGTTAAAATTCATCCTGCCTAAACCCCTCATCACCGCGACTGCCGGCAAACCCGCCACAGTGACCTACACTGCGACCCGCGCCAGCAACGCGGTGCTGTCAAATCCGTTGCAATTGACCGTCAGCCCGTCACTGGAGTTCGATGCTTCGCCCGTTACTCTGGCCGGCAAGATTTATCTGCTGCCGCATTACTCCGGCTTGCTTCCCGCGTTCCCGGACGGCACAACGGTGCAGCGGGTTGCCAGTGGCGGGCAGGCGCCTTATGTGTACAGTTCAAGTGACCCGTTGGTAGCCGTGGTCGATGAAACGGGGCTGACTTCGGTGCGCGGAAGGGGTGAAGCGGTCATTTCAGTGACTGATGCGCTGGGCATAACCGCGAGCTACCCAGTTACCGTGACCGGCGTGATTCATTGCATCGGTCTGGGCAACAGCACCTCCAACCCTATCTTCATCGCCGCCGCCAATGCCGGCGCACGGATTCCCTCCATTGAGGAACTGCGGGAGATATTCCAGGCCTACGGCGGTCGCTGGCCAATGGGCAATAACACTTACTGGTCATCGACTGTCACCTCCCAGAGTTTGCTGGGAACCTGGTATTGGGTGAAAAACCTGGTATTGGGCCAGGAAGTCCAGACCAAGCATTCGCAGTACAGCAATGGCGTCGGCCTTCGCTAGCATGACCCGGACTCAACCCTGAATTACATGGGGCGTCATCGTTTAAAGGTGACGCCCTTTAGATAGCGTCAATCCAGTGCGTCCAGAGCCTGATCATGAGCAAGCCTGCAAAGCCAGCCAAGCGTTCCATTCCGCCCGCCCACTGCACGGGAAGTTTCGAGGCGGCTGTCAATCAGCGGCCTATGGTCATCAAATCTCTGCGCGCCCGGCTGACGCTTCGGCCCGAACTGGCCGAAGCCCCGCGGCACTGGATCTGGAAAATAATTGCCGACGGTAAGGTGGGTCAGAAGCGAACCAGTATCGGTTTGTTCTTCGACCGGGATTTGCCCGCTGGCACCTATGATCTTGTCGCCAATGAGCACATCAAGATTGTCTATAACGAGAGTCCAGGCAGGCGCAGCGTGGTCTATCACTCAGCCAACCTGCAGACTGGCCGGTTCACGCTGCTCGAAGCCGACGTAACACGGCAGCAGATCAAAGGGCTTTTCAGTTTCGGCATGTCCGCCATTGATTTTGAAGTCAGCGACGGTGTGTTCGATCTGCAATGCCGGTGAATCATTCAGCCAGCAGGAATTGCCCGATACGCTGCGCCGTATTCGCCAGGCACTCTTCATAAGTAACGCCGGATGCTTTGAGCGGCTTGAGATCGTGATTGGCGGTAGGCAACCACAGCAATTCAATCGACTTCGACAACGAATAGCCTTCGACCGCCTCGCGGTTACCCAATGCGTCGCGCTCGCCTTGCACGATCAGGGTCGGGGTGTTCAGTTCGGCCAGATGCGCGACCCTTGGCTTTTCCGGCTTGCCCACCGCGTAAAACGGATAGCCCAGACAGACCAGCGCATCAGCGCCCAGCTCATCCGCAACCAGACTGGCCATCCGCCCGCCCATGGATTTGCCGCCAATGGCCAGCTTTCCAGAAACATGAGGTCGCAGGCTGGCATACACCTGCCGCCAGCTATCAAGCAGCTGCGCCTGCTGATTAGGTGGGCGCTTGCGCCCGTCAATGCGGCGCTGGGCCATATAGGGAAACTCGAAGCGCAACACGTTGACGCCTTGTGCGGCAAGTCGCGCGGCCATGTCATTCATAAAAGCACTGTCCATGGGCGCACCCGCGCCATGGGCCAGAATCAGCGTTGCCGTTTTACTGCCGGAATCCCGTTCTGCCCGGTTCCATAACCAGCCATTGTCCTTTGCCAGTTGCGCGCATTGATCCTCGTCAATACAGGCATTTTGCCCATTGCTCATGCTTGCCTCGCTTTTGATGAGTCTGCCAATAACCCGGAGCTATAACCGTGCGTGATGGCCCCGACCTAGCTGGATGGGAAATACACCTAAATGAACACTACTAACAGCACCGCCTACAACTATCAGGTGGTCCGCCAGTTCGTCATTATGACGGTGATCTGGGGGATTGTCGGGATGGGACTTGGCGTCTTCCTCGCCGCCCAACTGGTTTGGCCTGAACTTAACTTCGACCTTCCGTGGACAAGCTTTGGTCGCTTGCGTCCACTTCATACCAACGCCGTGATCTTCGCATTCGGCGGCTGTGCATTGTTTGCCAGTTCCTACTACTCGGTCCAGCGCACCTGTCAGACCCAGCTGTTTCTTCCCAAGCTGGCGGCCTTTACCTTTTGGGGTTGGCAACTGGTCATCCTGCTGGCGGCCATCAGCCTGCCATTGGGTTACACCAGTTCCAAGGAATACGCCGAACTGGAATGGCCAATCGACATTCTGCTCACCATCGTCTGGGTGGCGTACGCCATCGTGTTTTTCGGCACCGTGGCCAAACGCACGACCAAACACATCTACGTGGGTAACTGGTTCTTTGGTGGGTTCATCCTCACGGTTGCGATTCTGCACATCGTCAACAACCTTGAGTTGCCAGTCAGCCTGACCAAATCCTATTCGCTGTACTCCGGCGCAACCGATGCGATGGTGCAGTGGTGGTATGGGCACAACGCTGTGGGCTTCTTCCTCACCGCTGGCTTCCTCGGGATGATGTATTACTTCGTACCCAAGCAGGCCGAGCGCCCGGTGTATTCGTATCGATTGTCCATCGTGCACTTCTGGGCGCTGATCACCCTGTACATCTGGGCCGGTCCGCACCACTTGCACTACACCGCGCTGCCGGATTGGGCTCAGTCCCTGGGCATGGTGATGTCGCTGATTCTGCTGGCACCAAGCTGGGGCGGCATGATCAACGGCATGATGACCCTGTCGGGCGCCTGGCATAAGTTGCGCAGCGACCCGATCCTGCGCTTCCTCGTGGTGTCCCTGGCGTTCTATGGCATGTCGACCTTTGAAGGTCCGATGATGGCCATCAAGACCGTCAACTCGCTCTCCCACTACACCGACTGGACCATCGGCCACGTTCACGCCGGTGCGTTGGGCTGGGTGGCGATGATCTCCATCGGTGCTCTTTACCACATGATCCCGAAAGTCTTCGGTAGGCCGCAGATGCACAGCATCGGCCTGATCAACGCGCACTTCTGGCTAGCGACCATCGGTACGGTGTTGTACATCGCTTCGATGTGGGTCAACGGCATTGCGCAGGGCCTGATGTGGCGTGCAGTGAACGAAGACGGCACCTTGACTTACTCCTTCGTCGAAACCCTGGTGGCCAGCCACCCAGGCTTCATCGTGCGGATGGTGGGCGGTGCGATCTTCCTCAGCGGCATGTTCCTGATGGCTTACAACACTTGGCGCACCGTGCGGGCTTCCAACCCTGTCGACGCTGCCGCCGCTGCGCAGATGGCCTGAGGAGTCGACCATGAGACATGAAGTAATCGAAAAAAACGTCGGCCTGCTGATGATTCTGATGGTGCTCGCCGTCAGTATCGGCGGCCTGACCCAGATCGTGCCGCTGTTCTTCCAGGACGTGACCAATAAGCCGGTCGAAGGCATGAAGCCTTACACCGCGCTGCAGCTCGAAGGTCGCGACATTTATATCCGCGAAGGCTGCGTCGGCTGCCACTCGCAGATGATCCGGCCGTTCCGCGCCGAGACCGAACGCTACGGCCACTATTCGGTTGCTGGCGAAAGCGTCTGGGATCACCCGTTCCTGTGGGGTTCCAAGCGCACCGGTCCGGACCTGGCCCGGGTTGGCGCTCGCTACTCGGATGACTGGCACCGCGCGCATTTGTACAACCCGCGCAACGTCGTGCCTGAGTCGAAGATGCCTGCTTACCCCTGGCTGGTTACCCAGCAACTGGACAGCAGCCATACCGAAGCCAAGATCAAGGCCATGCGCACCCTCGGCGTGCCTTATACCGACGCCGATATCAGCGGCGCCGTAGCGACCCTCAAAGGCAAGACCGAGATGGACGCACTGGTTTCTTATCTGCAAGTGCTCGGCACTTCGATCAAGAGCAAGAGGTGAGCCATGGATATTCAAGACTTGCGCGGCCTCGGCACGCTGGTGGTGGCAATCGCATTTATCGGCCTGTCGCTCTGGGTTTTCAGCAGCCGACGCAACTCGGAATTCGCTGAAGCGCGCATGGCACCGTTCGCCGATGAACCCTTGCCGACACCCGTCAACGAGCAACTTTCACAAGAGCGACTCTCCAAACAGCAGTCTGTCGCGCGGAGTAAACAGTCATGACCACCTTCTGGAGCACCTACATCTGCGTGCTGACCATTGGCAGCCTGATCGGCCTGACCTGGCTGTTGATCGGTACCCGCAAGGGCGAAACCAAAGGCAGCACCGACCAGACCATGGGCCACAGCTTCGACGGCATCGAGGAGTATGACAATCCGCTGCCGCAGTGGTGGTTCATGCTGTTCGCCGGCACGCTGGTGTTTGCGGTGGGTTACCTGATCCTCTATCCGGGCCTGGGCAACTGGAAAGGCGTACTGCCCGGCTACGAAAATGGCTGGACCGGCGTCAACGAATGGCAGAAGGAAATGGACAAGGCTGACGCCAGGTTCGGACCGATCTTCGCCAGGTTCGCCGCGATGCCGGTGGAAGAAGTTGCCAAGGATCCGCAGGCCCTGAAAATGGGCGGCCGCCTGTTCGCGTCCAACTGCTCGGTCTGCCACGGCTCGGACGCCAAGGGCGCTTACGGCTTCCCGAATCTGGCTGACGACAACTGGCGCTGGGGCGGCGCGGCCGACACCATCAAGACCACCATCATGGGCGGGCGCATGGCAGCGATGCCAGCCTGGGGCGCAGTCATCGGCGAAGAAGGCGTGAAGAACGTTGCCGCTTACGTGCGCCACTCCCTCGCCGGTTTGCCTCTGGCTGCGGATGACACCGCCAACCTTGAGGCCGGACAGCAAGTGTTCAGCACAACCTGTGTAGCGTGTCATGGTGCTACAGGCAAAGGCACCGAAGCGATGGGCGCCCCAAACCTGACGCAGCCGGGCGGTTTCATCTACGGTACCAGCCTGGCGCAACTGCAACAGACCATCCGTCTTGGTCGCCAAGGTCATATGCCTGCTCAGGCCGATTTGCTGGGCAATGACAAAGTGCAGCTGCTCGCCGCTTATGTTTACAGCTTGTCCAAAGGTCCTGATCAACTCGCGGCCAAGGTAAAACAGGCGGAGTAACGATTCAGCAACATGCTGGGTAACACGAACGCCGCACCCTGCAACGGGGTGCGGCAGTTCCCTGCTTATACGCGACCAAGTGTCGCACCCCTCCTTAGTACAGCTTCCCACTCCCGGCTTTCGGGTCTAAGCTTGCCCGCATAGTGGACTGGCAATAGCTGGCCACAGGCCAAGTGAAAGGAATGTGTCCGACATTCATACAGGCAAAACCTGACCGGCTGATCCATGGCCTGTTCGAGCCTTGCCCGTATGCAGCCAAGATGTCCGCCACTCACGCGCCCTATTTCACAAGACCTGTCTCCCCCGCCTTTTTCAGTCTGCTTGGACACGGTAATTCGTGTGCCTTGCGTTCGGGATACGCCTGAAAGGGCCGTAGTTTCAGCTTCGGAAAGCATATGCAACGCGCTGTCAGCGCTGCATTGACCAATGCCCTCCCCATACCTGCGCCCTCAGTACCCCGGATAAGTACCTCTAATAAATAGACAAACCGTGGAACCTTAGAATGAGCACAGCAATCAGTCAGACTGCTTATAACTATAAGGTCGTTCGCCAGTTCGCCATCATGACGGTGGTCTGGGGAATCCTTGGCATGGGATTAGGTGTCTTCATCGCCTCACAACTGGTGTGGCCTGATTTGAACCTCGGCCTTGAATGGACGACGTTCGGACGCCTGCGCCCGCTGCACACCAACCTGGTGATTTTCGCCTTCGGTGGCTGTGCATTGTTCGGCACTTCCTATTATGTCGTGCAGCGAACCTGCCAGACGCGGCTCATCTCCGACAGCATGGCGGCCTTCACCTTCTGGGGATGGCAAGCGGTGATCGTCGGCGCAATCATTACCTTGCCACTGGGCTATACGACCACCAAGGAGTACGCCGAGCTGGAATGGCCTATTGCCATTCTGCTGGCCATTGTCTGGGTGACTTACGGCGCGGTGTTCTTCGGCACCATCGTCAAACGCAAGACCAAACACATCTATGTCGGCAACTGGTTCTACGGCGCATTCATCGTCGTGACCGCGATGCTGCACATCGTCAACCACATGTCGCTGCCGGTCAGCCTGTTCAAGTCCTATTCGGCTTATTCGGGTGCAACGGACGCCATGATTCAATGGTGGTACGGCCACAACGCGGTAGGATTTTTCCTGACCACGGGCTTTCTGGGGATGATGTACTACTTCGTTCCCAAGCAGGCCGAGCGTCCGATCTACTCTTATCGTCTGTCCATCGTGCACTTCTGGGCACTGATAACGCTGTACATCTGGGCCGGTCCGCACCACTTGCACTACACCGCGTTGCCGGACTGGGCGCAGTCCCTGGGCATGGCGATGTCGATCATTCTCCTGGCGCCAAGCTGGGGCGGCATGATCAACGGCATGATGACCCTGTCGGGCGCCTGGCATAAATTACGCACCGACCCGATCCTGCGCTTTCTCGTGGTGTCCCTGGCGTTCTACGGCATGTCGACGTTTGAAGGTCCGATGATGGCCATCAAGACGGTCAACTCGCTGTCGCACTACACCGACTGGACCATCGGCCACGTTCACGCCGGTGCGTTGGGCTGGGTGGCGATGATTTCCATCGGCGCCCTGTACCACATGATTCCGAAAGTCTTCGGTCGGCCACAGATGCACAGCATCGGTTTGATCAACGCTCACTTCTGGCTCGCGACCATCGGTACGGTGTTGTACATCGCTTCGATGTGGGTCAACGGCATTACCCAAGGCCTGATGTGGCGTGCGATCAACGACGACGGCACCTTGACCTACTCGTTCGTCGAAGCCTTGCAAGCCAGCCATCCGGGTTTCATCGTCCGGGCAGTGGGCGGTGCATTCTTCGCCAGTGGCATGCTGTTCATGGCTTACAACGTATGGCGAACCGTCCGCGCTTCCGACCCGGTTGAAGCAGAAGCCGCCGCCCAGATCGCTGTCGTTGGAGCTCACTGATGAAGCATGAAGTAGTCGAGAAGAATATCGGGCTGCTGGCCTTTTTCATGGTCATCGCCGTGAGTATTGGCGGCCTGACCCAGATCGTGCCGCTGTTTTTCCAGGACGTGACCAACAAGCCGGTCGAGGGCATGAAGCCGCGCACCGCGCTGGAAGTCGAAGGTCGCGACGTGTATATCGCCAACGGCTGTGTCGGCTGCCACTCGCAGATGATCCGTCCGTTCCGCGCCGAGACCGAACGCTACGGCCACTATTCGGTTGCCGGGGAAAGCGTCTGGGATCATCCGTTCCTGTGGGGTTCCAAGCGTACTGGTCCGGATCTGGCGCGAGTCGGCGGACGTTACTCGGATGACTGGCACCGCGCGCACTTGTACAACCCGCGCAACGTCGTGCCTGAGTCGAAAATGCCAGCCTACCCGTTCCTGGTCGAGAAAAAGCTCGATGGCAAGGAAACGGCGAAAAAACTCGAAGTCTTGCGCACCCTCGGCACGCCTTACACCGACGAAGATATCGCCGGCGCCCAGGCGGCCGTAAAAGGCAAGACGGAAATGGACGCACTGGTGGCCTACCTGCAAGGCCTTGGCACCATCATCAAAAGCAAAAGGTGATCTTGATGGATATCGGGATGATTCGAGGCCTTGGCACCTTGGTGGTGATGGTGGCCTTTATCGGTCTGGCGCTCTGGGTGTTCAGCCCGCGGCGCAAGTCAGAGTTTGAAGACGCGACCTTGCTGCCCTTCGCGGATGATCCCGAAGCCATCAAGAACGTCGAGCAAGCGCAAGCTTCCAGGAGCAACAAATGAGTACGTTTTGGAGTCTGTACGTCACAGTCCTCACCCTGGGTACGATCTTCGTCCTGACCTGGCTGTTGCTGTCCACCCGCAAGGGCCAGCGCAACGAAGCCACGGAAGAAACCGTTGGTCATTCCTTCGATGGCATCGAGGAGTACGACAACCCGCTGCCCAAGTGGTGGTTCATGCTGTTCGTGGCCACCATCATCTTTGCGCTGGGTTATCTGGTGCTGTATCCGGGGCTGGGCAACTGGAAAGGCATCCTGCCGGGCTATGACTATCTGGATAACGACAAGAAGACCGAGTTTTCCAATGGTCAGGCTGGCTGGACTGGCGTCCACGAATGGGAAAAAGAGCTGGCGCGTTCCGATGCGCGGTTTGGGCCGATCTTCGCCAAGTTCGCGGCCATGCCGATTGAAGAAGTCGCCAAAGACCCGCAAGCGCTGAAGATGGGCGGCCGCCTGTTTGCGTCCAACTGCTCGGTGTGTCACGGCTCCGATGCCAAGGGCGCCTACGGCTTCCCGAACCTGACCGACGCCGACTGGCGCTGGGGCGGCGAGCCTGAAACCATCAAGACCACCATCATGGGTGGCCGCCATGCGGTCATGCCAGCATGGGGCGAAGTGGTCGGCGAGCAAGGCGTGCGTGATGTTTCAGCCTATGTACTGACGCAACTGGATGGCCGCAAATTGCCGGAAGATGCCAAAGCCGATCCGGCAGCCGGGCAGAAAATCTTCGCGGCCAACTGCGTGGCTTGCCACGGCCCGGCAGGCAAAGGCACGCCGGCAATGGGCGCGCCCGACCTGACGCATCCGGGGGCATTCATCTACGGTTCGAGCTTCGCGCAACTGCAGCAGACCATCCGTTACGGCCGTCAGGGCCAGATGCCCGCTCAGGAAGCGATGCAAGGCAACGACAAGGTTCACCTGCTGGCGGCTTACGTGTACAGCCTTTCCCATGGGGAAAAGCCGGCGCAGGCAGAGTAGGCCGGTGAAATAAAACCCGTGGGAGCGAGCTTGCTCGCGAAGAGGCCAGCACACCAGACGCATTTTCAGCGTCTGGAGCATTGTCTTCGCGAGCAAGCTCGCTCCCACAAGGCTTCTCTTTTGTGCCGGACAGCAGCCAAAAAAGCCGCACATCATCTACGAGTCAATTGATCCAGATCAGCATCTTCTACAATTTCCTACACCAAGATGCGCGGCGACCCAATGCGACCAGAGGTCGCAGCCCTCAGCCATGTCTGCAGGCGTATGATTAACGCCATAGCAGCACTCTTCTGACCACAGTCGGCATGCACTGACTGAGGCATTTTTCCACTGCCGTGGGATGCACCGATGAGCAATCAGATTCCCGTACACAACGTCACGCCACCACCGAAAAAAGACAACAACACGGTGGATCTCTACGCCGCGCGCGAAAAAATCTATACCCGTGCCTTTACCGGCCTGTTCCGCAATCTGCGCATGGTCGGCGGCGGTCTGCTGTTCCTGATTTATTTCGGAACCGTATGGCTGAACTGGGGCGGGCACCAGGCGGTGTGGTGGAACCTGCCGGAGCGCAAGTTCTACATCTTCGGGGCAACGTTCTGGCCCCAGGACTTCATCCTGCTGTCGGGCATTCTGATCATCAGCGCCTTCGGCCTGTTCTTCATCACCGTCTATGCCGGACGCGTCTGGTGCGGCTATACCTGCCCGCAAAGCGTCTGGACCTGGATCTTCATGTGGTGCGAAAAAGTCACCGAAGGTGATCGCAACCAGCGCATCAAACTCGACAAGGCGCCGATGAGTGCCAACAAACTCGTGCGCAAACTGGCCAAGCACACGCTGTGGTTGCTGATCGGCCTGGTGACCGGCCTGACCTTCGTCGGCTACTTCGCGCCGATCCGCGACCTCACCGCCGAATTACTCACCGGTCAGGCTGACGGCTGGGCCTATTTCTGGATCGGCTTCTTCACCCTCGCCACGTACGGCAACGCCGGATGGCTGCGTGAACAAGTGTGCATCTACATGTGCCCTTACGCCCGCTTCCAGAGCGTGATGTTCGACAAGGACACGCTGATCGTCTCCTACGACCCACGGCGTGGCGAGAAACGTGGCACACGTAAAAAAGACGTGGACTACAAAGCACAGGGCCTCGGTGATTGTATTGACTGCACGATGTGTGTGCAGGTCTGCCCGACCGGGATCGACATCCGCGACGGCCTGCAAGTCGAGTGCATTGGTTGCGCGGCCTGTATCGATGCCTGCGACACCATCATGGACAAGATGAACTACCCGCGCGGTTTGATCAGCTACACCACCGAGCACAATCTGTCCGGCCAGGTCACCAACAAGTTGCGGCCCCGCCTGATTGGTTACGCGCTGGTGTTGCTGGTGATGATCGGCCTGCTGGCGTCGGCCTTCTTCGTGCGCTCGCTGGTGGGCTTCGATGTCAGCAAGGACCGCGTGCTGTACCGGGAAAACGCCGAAGGACGGATCGAAAACGTCTACAGCCTCAAAGTCATGAACAAGGATCAGGTGGACCACACCTACATTCTCGATGCCACCGGCCTGCCGGATCTGAAGCTGCAAGGACGTCGTGAATTCAAGGTTGCGGCGGGCGATATCTTCACCATGCCGGTGGAGCTGTCGAGCGCCCCCGAGAAGCTGCCGTCGAGCACCAACGAGGTCACGTTCATCCTGCAGGACGCCGATAACGGCGGCACGCACGCTGAAACCAAAAGCCGGTTCATTGGCCCGCAAGTACGTTAACACCCAGTATTAATAGAGAGTTCGCCATGTCTGTCGCAACTGCTTCAAGCCCTTGGTACAAGCACATCTGGCCATGGATCATCATCGCGATCCTGGCGTGCTCGGTGACCTTGACCTTGTCCATGGTGACCATTGCCGTGAACCACCCGGACAATCTGGTCAACGACAACTACTACGAGGCTGGCAAAGGCATCAACCGTTCGCTCAATCGCGAGCTGCTGGCCCAGACCCTCAAGCTGCGCGCCAGCGTGCATCTGGATGAACTGACCGGCGAAGCCGAGCTGCGTCTGAGCGGCGACAGCCAGCCGCAAACCGTCGAGCTGAACCTGATTTCACCGACCCAGCCGGAAAAGGATCGCAAGATCATCCTGACCCGCAGCCCGTCGGATGCCGGGCGCTACATCGGCCAGTTGAGCGACAAGGTCGAAGGCCGACGCTTCGTGGAACTGCTCGGCGTGCAGGACGGCCAGACCTGGCGCTTGTTTGAAGAGGAACAAGTCAGCCACGACAAGGACCTGGCCCTGGGCGACGAGCCGATTCAAGGCGCGGAAGATCTGAAGAATTGACCTGAGAGTGGCGCGAACCCGTTGGATCGCCACTCCGGTCGCTCCAACAGCGCCAATGCTCACCATCCGGCTGCCTAGATGACTCAACCAACCCCCTGCTACCACTGCGCCCTGCCCGTCCCGGCCGGTAGCCGTTTTACCGCTGTCGTGCTCGGGCAACGCCGGGAAATGTGCTGTCCTGGCTGTCAGGCGGTCGCCGAAGCCATTGTCGCTGGTGGCCTGGAAAGTTATTACAGCCATCGCAGCGAAGCCTCGGCCAACCCCGAAACCCTGCCGGTGCAGTTGGTTGACGAACTGGCGCTGTATGACCGCCCCGACGTGCAGGCACCCTTTGTTCGGCATGACGGCGAACTGTCGGAAACCACGCTATTGATGGAAGGCATCAGCTGCGCGGCGTGCGGCTGGTTGATTGAAAAACACCTGCGCAGCCTGCCGGCGGTGGCCGAAGCGCGTCTGAACCTGTCCAATCACCGCCTGCATGTGCGCTGGGCGGACAGCCAACTGCCGTTGAGTCAGGTGCTCAGCGAACTGCGCCATATCGGCTACGTGGCCCATCCATACCAGTCTGATCGGGCGGCCGAGCAACTGGCCGGCGAGAATCGCCTGGCCCTGCGCCAACTGGGCGTCGCCGGCCTGCTGTGGTTCCAGGCGATGATGGCCACCATGGCCACGTGGCCGGAATTCAACATCGATTTAAGCCCGGAGATGCACACCATCCTGCGTTGGGTCGCGCTGTTCCTGACCACGCCGATTGTGTTCTACAGCTGCGCACCGTTCTTTCGCGGTGCCATGCGCGACCTGCGCACCCGGCACCTGACCATGGACGTATCGGTATCGCTGGCCATTGGCAGCGCCTACATCGCCGGGATCTGGACCGCGATCACCGGCAATGGCGAATTGTATTTCGACGCGGTCGGCATGTTCGCGCTGTTCCTGCTGGCCGGTCGCTATCTGGAACGACGCGCTCGGGAACGCACCGCTGCGGCAACGGCGCAACTGGTCAACCTGCTGCCCGCCTCGTGCCTGCGCCTGAGTGCTGACGGCCAAAGCGAACGCATCCTGCTCAGTGAACTGCGCATAGGCGATCACGTGCTGGTGCATCCGGGTTCGGTGCTGCCAGCAGATGGCCGCATTGTCGAAGGGCAATCCAGCGTCGACGAATCATTGCTGACCGGCGAATACCTGCCACAACCTCGGCAGTCCGGAGATGCGGTCACTGCTGGCACGCTGAACGTCGAAGGCGCGCTGACTGTTGAAGTCCTGGCGCTGGGCCATGACACGCGGCTGTCAGCCATCGTCCGCCTGCTGGAACGAGCTCAGGCAGACAAACCCCGCCTCGCGGAAATTGCCGACCGGGCAGCGCAATGGTTCCTGCTGATCTCGCTGATTTTTGCGGCGGCTATCGGCTTGCTTTGGTGGCAGATCGACGCGTCCCGAGCGTTCTGGATTGTCCTCGCCATGCTGGTCGCCACTTGTCCTTGCGCCTTGTCACTGGCGACCCCGACGGCACTTACCGCTGCCACGGGCACGCTGCACAAACTCGGCCTGTTGCTGACCCGTGGTCACGTGCTGGAAGGCTTGAATCAGATTGATACGGTCATTTTCGACAAGACCGGAACCCTGACCGAAGGCCGCCTGGTATTACGCAGCATCAAAACGTTGGGTGAGCTGGATGCGGACACGTGCCTGAGCCTGGCCGCCGCCCTGGAAAACCGCTCCGAACACCCCATCGCCCGCGCGTTCGGGCGCGCTCCGGTCGCAGCTGAAGACGTTCATAGCCAGCCGGGATTGGGGCTCGAAGGTGTGGTCGACGGCCAGCGGTTGCGCATTGGTCAGCCCGAATTCGTCTGCGCCCTCAGTGCCAGCGCTATCCCGCCGATGCCGGGAGACGCAGGCCAGCATTTGTTGCTGGGCGACAGCAATGGGCCGCTCGCCTGGTTCATCCTGGATGACCGCTTGCGCGACGACGCTTTCCAATTGCTGCAAGCCTGCAAGGCGCGTGGCTGGAAGACGCTGTTGTTGTCGGGGGACAGCTCGCCGATGGTCGCCAGGGTCGCGGCGGAACTGGGTATCGACGAAGCGCGGGGCGGCTTGCGTCCGGACGACAAACTGGCGGTGCTGCAACAATTGCATAGCCAGGGCCGCAAGGTCTTGATGCTGGGTGATGGCGTCAACGATGTGCCGGTGCTGGCTGCCGCCGATATCAGCGTGGCCATGGGTTCAGCCACCGATCTGGCGAAAACCAGCGCCGATGCGGTGTTGCTGTCCAACCGTTTGCAGGCGCTGGTCCAGGCCTTTAGTCTGGCGCGCCGCACGCGCCGGGTAATCATTGAGAATCTGTTGTGGGCCGGGCTGTACAATGGCCTCATGTTGCCGTTCGCGGCACTGGGCTGGATAACGCCAGTCTGGGCGGCCATCGGCATGTCGGTCAGTTCGTTGACCGTGGTGCTCAATGCCTTGCGCCTCACGCGAATGCCAGGCGTTCAGACGCCAGCGGTTGCCATCACCCGTCCGTTGCCGACATGAAACGGCGACCGGCTTCGGAGGCTTTATGCCAGCGCTTTACATCATGATCCCGGCGGCCCTGCTCATCGTCGCCATCGCGATCTACATTTTCTTCTGGGCGGTGGACAGCGGCCAGTATGACGACCTCGACAGTCCCGCCCACAGCATCCTGTTCGACGACCAGGACCCCAATCACCAGGCGGCAGTGGACGAGGCTGCGCATAAGGGACAGCAGCAGGCCAAGGATGAACCGCATGCTTGATATAAATCCTGTCGGAGCGAGGCCTGCCCGCGAAGGCGTTATTTCGACACACGTACCTGCATTGAATGTACTGGCCTCTTCGCGGGCAAGCCTCGCTCCAACGGGTTTAACTGACTTTGCCCCCGCATGACTGACCTCGCCCCGCTCCTCATCTCGGCCGTCATCCTCGGTCTGCTGGGCGGTGGGCATTGCCTGGGCATGTGTGGCGGCCTGATGGGCGCGCTGACCCTGGCGATTCCCAAGGAACAACGCAGTCGACGCTTTCAGCTGCTGCTGGCCTACAACCTGGGCCGCATCCTCAGTTACGCCACCGCCGGGCTGCTGATCGGCATGGCCGGTTGGGCGGTGGCCAACAGTCCGGCGGCCATGGTGCTGCGGGTCATTGCCGCGCTGCTGTTGATTGCCATGGGTTTGTACCTCGCCGGGTGGTGGAGTGGCCTGACGCGCATCGAAAGCCTCGGTCGCGGCCTGTGGCGCCACATTCAGCCGGTTGCGAGCAAACTGCTGCCCGTGTCGAGCCTGCCCAGGGCCATGTTGCTGGGCGCACTCTGGGGCTGGCTGCCGTGCGGGTTGGTCTACAGCACGCTGTTGTGGTCGGCCAGCCAGGGCAATGCGCTGGACAGTGCGCTGTTGATGCTGGCATTCGGCTTGGGAACCTGGCCGGTGCTGCTGGCGACTGGCCTGGCGGCCGAGCGAATGACCGCCTTGCTGCGCAAGCGCGGAGTGCGGATGGCGGGCGGTCTGCTGGTGATTGTGTTCGGGATCTGGACCTTGCCCGGCCCGCACCAACATTGGCTGATGGGGCATTGACCCACATCAAGACCCGATTCGATTGCGCTCCCTAGACTGACCGGCACTGCCAGTCTATCCGGGGAACGCCCGCATGCTCGACGCAATTCAATGGGATTCTGATCTGATACGCCGCTACGACCTGGCGGGGCCGCGCTACACGTCCTACCCCACCGCCGTGCAATTTCAATCACAGATTGGGGCGTTCGACCTGCTCCACGCCCTGCGCGACAGCCGCAAAGCCATGCGCCCCTTGTCGCTCTATGTCCACATCCCGTTCTGCGCGAACATTTGTTATTACTGCGCCTGCAACAAAGTCATCACCAAGGATCGCGGACGAGCTCAGGCCTACATGCAACGCCTTGAGCATGAGATCCAGATGATCGCCTGCCATCTGGACCCAGGCCAGGTGGTGGAGCAACTGCACTTCGGCGGTGGCACGCCAACGTTCCTCAGTCATGACGAGTTACGCCAGTTGATGGCCCAACTGCGTCAGCATTTCAATCTGCTTGACGATGACTCAGGCGACTATGGCATCGAGATCGACCCACGGGAGGCCGACTGGTCGACCATGGGCCTGTTGCGCGAGCTCGGTTTCAACCGGGTCAGCCTTGGCCTGCAAGACCTTGATCCGCAAGTGCAACGCGCGGTCAATCGCTTGCAGAGCCTGGAAGAAACCCAGGCCATCATCGAAGCGGCGCGCACCCTGCAATTTCGTTCGGTGAATATCGACCTGATCTACGGCTTGCCCAAGCAAACTCCCGATGCCTTCGCCCACACCGTCGACGAAGTCATCGCGCTGCTACCGGACCGGCTATCGGTATTCAACTACGCGCACTTGCCGGAACGCTTCATGCCGCAGCGCCGTATCGAAGCCGCCGACCTGCCGTCACCGGAAAACAAGCTGCTGATGCTTGAGCATACCATCGAGCAACTGACGAAGGCCGGTTACCGGTACGTCGGCATGGACCACTTTGCCCTGCCCGATGACGAGCTGGCCGTGGCCCAGGAAGAATTGACCCTGCAACGCAACTTCCAGGGTTACACCACTCATGGCCATTGCGACCTGATTGGCCTGGGGGTTTCCGCCATCAGTCAGATCGGTGATCTGTACAGCCAGAACAGCAGCGACCTCAACGATTACCAGAACCTGTTGGCCAGCGATCAACTGGCGACCAAGCGTGGCCTGATCTGCACTGAAGACGATCGCGTGCGCCGGGCGGTGATTCAGCAGTTGATCTGCCATTTCAGCCTGGACTTCGCCAATATTGAAACCGAATTCGAGATTGATTTTCGCGCTTACTTCAGCGAGCTGTGGCCCGAGTTGGCGAAGATGGCCACTGACGGCATGATCGAGCTGGATGCCGCCGGCATTCGTGTCTTGCCTGCCGGGCGTTTGTTGGTCAGGTCAGTGTGCATGGTGTTTGACGCACATCTTTCCCAGCAGAATCGCCAGCGCTTTTCACGGGTGATCTGAGCGGATGCCTGCAATTTCTGGTAGCAGGCGCGGCGCTACATCTTGGCCATGACCAGCATGCTGGCTTTCATTTTGTCAGCCGAACCGAGCTTGAGTTTGCTCATGACCGCTGACAGATCCGACGTGGTGTTGCTGATCTGACGCTGATAAATCGCCGATACGGTTTGCAGTGCCGAGACTTTGGCCTGGCGCATTTCTGGAGTCAGGTACTTGTCCTTCATCGCCGCCTGCAACTCCTTCTCCAGCCGGTCCATGCCTTTCTGGGATTCGCGCACGGAGGTCAGGATTTTCTGCACCGAATCCGGCAGGCCGCTTTGGGCAATGTCGGGATTGGTGGAACGCGCCAGCGCGGCCCGGGCCTGACCCGCAGCGGACAAGGTGACTTGCACACTGTCGCTGGTTTTGGTCGGACGGGTTGCCGAGTCGTCGGCAGCCGGTTCGCTGGAGCTGGTTTTCGCAGGCTTGTTGGCGCTGATAAACGCGTTACTGATGGCTGTTAATGTTGGTGACCACATGAGTGAAAACCCCTGATCAGAAAGCCGATGATCCCAGAACTATCGGCCCGATTCGCCAAAGCTTGATGCCGGGTATGTTTAATGGTGCTGGCCGGAATCGTTACAGGTGAGTTACCCTTACGACTTATGTGTGTTTTCCCACAAGGATTAAACCAATGTCCGAGCCAGTCAAGTTGCGTGCTCATACCCAGGCTCACTGCAAGGATTGCAGCCTGGCTCCCCTTTGCCTGCCACTTTCCTTGAACCTCGAAGACATGGATGCGCTTGACCAAATCGTCAAGCGTGGCCGCCCGCTGAAAAAAGGTGAATTCCTGTTCCGTCAGGGCGATACCTTTGTCTCGGTATACGCTGTACGTTCCGGCGCGCTGAAGACGTTCAACATCAGCGACAGCGGCGAAGAACAACTGACCGGTTTCCATCTGCCCAGCGAACTGGTGGGCATGTCCGGCATGGACTCAGAGGCTTACCCGGTATCGGCGCAAGCCCTGGAAACCACCTCAGTCTGTGAAATTCCGTTCGAACGCCTGGATGAGCTGTCGGTGCAATTGCCGCAGCTGCGTCGCCAGTTGATGCGGGTCATGAGTCGGGAGATTCGCGACGACCAGCAAATGATGCTGCTGTTGTCGAAGAAAACCGCCGATGAACGCATCGCGACTTTCCTCGTCAACCTGTCCGCCCGCTTCCGCGCACGGGGTTTCTCGGCCAACCAGTTCCGCCTGAGCATGTCGCGTAACGAAATTGGCAATCACCTTGGCCTGGCGGTGGAAACCGTGTCGCGGGTGTTCACGCGCTTCCAGCAAAACGAGCTGATTGCAGCCGAAGGCAAGGAAATCCAGATTCTGGATCCTATCCAGCTGTGCGCACTGGCTGGCGGCGCTATCGAAAGCTGAACAGACTGTGAGAGTGCGATCCAGAGCGGGCGGCTATAGACTAGGTGCGCTATTCACCCCTGCCCTGGATCACCTTCTATGACTGTCGACCCATTCTGCTTCAAATCCCTGATCCGCCCAGTTGTGGACTTCCCCAAGCCAGGCGTCATCTTCCGGGACATCACCCCGCTGTTCCAGTCGCCCAAAGCCACGCGCCTGATCATGGACAGTTTCGTCCAGCGCTACATCGACGCCGACTTCACGCACATCGGCGCAATGGACGCCCGGGGCTTTCTGATTGGCTCGATCATCGCCTATGAGCTGAACAAACCGCTGATCCTGTTCCGCAAGCAGGGCAAGCTGCCTGCTGACGTGTTGTCCGAAGCGTACCAGACCGAATATGGCCAGTCGTACCTGGAAGTTCACGCCGACAGCCTGTGTGAAGGCGATTCAGTGGTGATGTTCGATGACCTGATCGCGACGGGCGGCACCTTGATAGCAGCAGCCAACCTGATCCGCCGCATGGGCGCCAAGATCCATGAAGCCGCAGCGATTATCGACTTGCCGGAACTGGGCGGCTCGCAGCGCCTGCAAGCCATGCAGATCCCGACGTTTTGCCTGACCGAGTTCGGGTTGACGGAGTAATTCACCAACTGCGCACTGTGGGAGCGAGCTTGCTCGCGAAGAGGTGTTTAAATCCGGTCTCCATTTTGTGTTGAAAACCGCCTTCGCAAGCAAGCTTGCTCCCACAGGTATCAATCACTGTGCCCGAATTACAATGCGATCGGCTTACGCCCCGCAAACGAATGCGCCAACGTCCCGCCGTCCACCAGCTCCAGTTCGCCACCCAGCGGTACGCCGTGGGCGATGCGTGAGGTGATCAGGCCTTTGTTGGCCAGCAACTGCGCGATGTAATGCGCCGTGGCTTCGCCTTCCACCGTGGGGTTGGTGGCCAGAATGATCTCGGTGAAGGTGCCTTGTTCGGTGATGCGCGTCAGCAGTTGCGGAATGCCAATGGCTTCCGGCCCCAGGCCGTCGAGAGGCGAAAGGTGGCCTTTGAGCACGAAATAGCGTCCGCGATAGCCGGTCTGCTCCACCGCATACACATCCATCGGGCCTTCGACCACGCAGAGCAGCGTATCGTCGCGTCGCACATCCGCGCATTGCGGGCAAAGGTCGTCTTCGGTGAGCGTACGGCACAACCGGCAATGGCCGACGCCTTCCATCGCCTGGCTCAATGCCAGCGCCAGACGTGAGCCGCCGCTGCGGTCGCGCTCAAGCAGTTGCAGCGCCATGCGTTGCGCGGTCTTCTGGCCGACACCCGGCAAGGTGCGCAAGGCGTCGATCAACTGGCGAATCAGTGGGCTGAAGCTCATGGAGAAAGGTCCGACAAAAACACAAGACGCGGTTTATACCCGCGCCCTGTAGGCAGCGTCAATTCACGCGTTGGAAACCTTGATCACCAACTTGCCGAAGTTGCGACCTTCGAGCAAACCGATGAAGGCTTCCGGGGCCTGCTCCAGACCTTCCACCACGTCCTCGCGGAACTTCACCTTGCCGTCGGTCACCAGCGGCAGCATTTCGCTAATGAACTCGTCACGGCGATGGCCGTACGCCTCATAGACAATAAAACCCTGCACCAGAGCGCGCTTGGTCAGCAACGTACGCATCAGCAACGGCAGCTTGTTCTCGCCTTCTGCAACACCTTGCGCGTTGTACTGGGCAATCACGCCACAGAGCGGAATGCGCGCTCGCGGATTGAGCAACGGCAATACGGCATCAAAGACTTTGCCGCCGACCAGCTCGAAGTAGATATCAATGCCACTGCCACAGGCCTGCTTGAGTTCTTCAGCAAAATTCTCGCCTTTGTGGTCGATACAGGCATCGAAACCCAGCTCATCGACGACATAGCGGCACTTGTCGGCACCGCCCGCGATACCGACGACCCGCAAGCCCTGCAGTTTGGCCACCTGCCCCACCACCGAACCCACTGCACCGGATGCCGCTGCCACCACCAGGGTTTCCCCGGCTTTGGGCTTGCCGATGTCCATCAGCCCCATATACGCGGTCATGCCGGGCATGCCCAGCACGCCCACCGCCATCGATTCGCTGGGCAGGCCTTTGGGCACCGGTTGCAGCAGTGTGCCGTCGCTGATGCTGTGAGTCTGCCAGCCGGTCTGACCGACCACCAGGTCGCCCGGCTTGAAGTTCGGATTGCGTGACTGCTCGACGATGCTCACCGCGCCACCTTCCATCACGGCGTCGATTTCGACCGGATCAGCATAGGACGGCGCGTCGCTCATGCGCCCGCGCATGTACGGATCAAGTGACAGATACAGCGTGCGCAGTTGCACCTGACCGTCTTCCAGATCCGGCAATGCTTCGCGCTCAAGACGAAAGTTTTCCGGGGTTGGCGCGCCGTTCGGACGCGAGGCCAGAACGATGCGCTGGTTGAGGATTAATTCTTGGGTCATCGCAGGGACTCCTTGGTGATGATTTCCACGGGTATGCAGAGCAGACCGTCATGCAGGGCGCGCGTTCGGTCGGATTGACCTGCCCAAACCCGTTGCAGGTCGCGCAAAAACAAAAATGCCAGGCACTTGGCCTGGCATTTTCGACACGTTGCGTTCGATCAGAACGGCAGTTTCATGCCCGGCGGCAATTGCATGCCTGCGGTCATGCCCGCGGTTTTTTCCTGGCTGGCCTGTTCGATCTTGCGCACCGCGTCGTTGACAGCGGCGGCGATCAGATCTTCCAGCACTTCCTTGTCTTCCTGCATCAGGCTGTCATCCAGATTGATGCGCTTGACGTCATGACGACCGGTCATCACCACGCTTACCAGGCCTGCGCCTGATTGGCCGGTCACTTCGGCGTTGGCCAGTTCTTCCTGCATCTTGGCCATTTTTTCCTGCATCTGCTGTGCCTGCTTCATCAGGCCGGCCATGCCACCTTTCATCATGGGATATCTCCTCGCAAATCGATGTAGTTATCTGACGCGGCACATGTGTGCACCGCGCCGTCTGTTAAAGAGTCTGAGCCACCGGGGCATCTACAGGTTTAATCGTATCCTCCCGGATCACCGCGCCAAACTGTTGCAGCATCTGCTGGATGAACGGATCACCGTGGATCGACGCCTCGGCCTGCCGTTGACGCTCGCCACGCAGCCGGGAAGCGGCCTGCGCCGGGGTTTCCTGCTCAGGCTTGATCAACTCGACACGCAAGTTGATGGTCCGGCCGCTGTACTGATTCAACGCGTCGTTCAGACGACGATGCTGAGTCGGGTTGTACAGCGCGCTGTGCGCCGGGTCCAGATGCAGCAGCCAGTCGTCACCGTCCATCGCGATCAACGTACAGTTGGCGGCGATGCTGCCGGTCATGCCCGAAATCGGCAGCTTGAGGAACATCTGCAGCCATTCCAGCGCCAGACCGGTTGCCGGCATCAATGCCGGAGCGGGTTCTGCTTCGACCTCTTCGGCGACACTTTCGTGCGCCAGTTCATCGAGATAACTGTAGGACGCCGGATCGATATCCACATCCGGCTCGACATAATCGTCATCCGCCGGTGGTTCGTCGTCGCGGTCCATGGGCGCTGGCACGTAAGCGTGATCGCCGATGGGTTCCAGCATGACCGGCGCTTCCAAAACGGCCGGGCCGTACTCGGCGGCGATTTCTGGCAGCGCTGTTTCAAGTTCAGGCGCATCAGGCACCGGCGTTGCGGGTGCCGGAGTCGGCATCGGCGTCAGCTCGGGCTGCTCGGCCACGGTATCGAGCATCGGTTCCGGAACCGATTCCTGAACGGGGACCGGCTCGGCTTCCGGGTCGGCCTGAATCTCCGCCGCCAGCTCTACCGCTGGAGGCGATGCCTTGGGCTCGTTCCACGGCAGATCAACTTCTGGCGCGGGCGCAGCTTCGATCACTGCTGGAGCTGGCTTTGCAACCACAGGCTCAGGCACAGGCACTGGCTGAACGGCAGCAGAAGCGGTTATTACCGGTGCGACAACTGCCGCACCGGCCACTGTTGGTCGGGAATCAACTGTGGCCTGATTGATCCCCACTGACTTTAACGGCTGACTCGGCGCATCCGTGCTGTCCGCCGGCCGGAAGGCCAGCATGCGCAGCAGGACCATTTCAAAGCCGCCGCGTGGATCAGGCGCCAAAGGCAGATCGCGACGGCCGATCAAACCCATTTGGTAATAAAACTGCACATCTTCGGCGGGCAGCGCCTGGGCCAGCGCCAACACGCGATCGCGATCGCCGTGACCGTTATCGATCGCTTCCGGCAATGCCTGAGCGATGGCGACGCGGTGCAACACATTGAGGATTTCCGAGAGCACGCCATTCCAGTCCGGGCCCTGCTCGGAGAGATGGCGTACCGCCTCCAGCAAACTGCGCGCGTCGCCGTCGATCAATGCGGTCAAGACGTCGAACACCTGACCATGGTCCAGGGTACCGAGCATGGCGCGCACGTCGGTGGCCATGACTTTGCCTTCACCGAACGCAATCGCCTGATCGGTCAGGCTCATGGCATCGCGCATCGAACCATCGGCGGCGCGCCCCAGCAGCCAGAGTGCATCGTCTTCAAACGGTACGTTTTCCACGCTGAGCACGTGAGTCAGATGCTCGACCACGCGTTCAGGGGTCATGTTCTTCAGCGAGAACTGCAGGCAGCGCGACAGAATGGTCGCCGGCAGCTTTTGCGGGTCGGTGGTCGCCAGAATGAATTTGACGTACGGCGGCGGCTCTTCAAGGGTCTTGAGCAGCGCGTTGAACGAGTGACTGGAGAGCATGTGCACTTCATCGATCAGGTAGACCTTGAAGCGTCCGCGACTCGGCGCGTACTGCACGTTGTCCAGCAGTTCGCGGGTGTCCTCAACCTTGGTACGGCTCGCGGCGTCGATCTCGATCAGGTCGACAAAACGCCCCTCATCAATTTCCCGGCACACCGAACAGGTGCCACACGGCGTCGAGGTGATGCCGGTTTCGCAATTCAGGCATTTGGCAATAATCCGCGCTATGGTGGTTTTACCCACTCCGCGCGTGCCGGTGAACAGATAGGCGTGGTGCAGCCGCTGACTGTCCAGCGCATTGATCAGGGCCTTCAACACATGAGTCTGGCCGACCATTTCGCGAAACGAGCGCGGACGCCATTTACGTGCAAGAACCTGATAACTCATCGAAAACCGTCGCATCTGGGAAGCGGAAGACCGCTAATGCTAGCGGAGCAGGGGCAAAATTGCATCTGGTGTCATTTCTAATCTGTCTTTGCCATTCAAATGAATGTCACTTCAGCCGATAAGGCTCTTATCATCAGCCTCATATTGCTCACCCTGAGGGCTTCATGCGCGACCTGCTCTTGAGCGTTTTGCTGGTGATTTCCGGTTCCAGCTTCGCCGCTGAGACGCCCCTGCGCTTTTCTATCGCCGATAGCTGGTCAATGCCGTTGGTGAACATCGTCAATAATCAGCCCAACGACGGCATTCTTTTCGACATCATGCAGAGCCTCGCAGCGCAGGTGGGGCGCCGTGCCGAATATCACGTGCTACCCCGGCTGCGCATTCAGGCAGCGCTGGAGCGCGGCGAGGTCAATGTTCGCTGCTACGCGACGCAAGCCTGGACGCCGGGGCTTTCGGGGGATTACACCTGGAGCGTGCCGATCCTGATTCAGCGTGACGTACTGGTGGCCGCGAACCAAGACCGCAGCATCACCGGTCCCGCGCAGCTGGCTCCACGCCAAGTGATTGGTACAGTCCTGGGTTATCGCTATCCGGTGCTGCAGCCCTTCTTCGACCGGCAACAACTGATCCGCGAAGATGCCCGCAATCAGGATCAGGTCCTGAAGAAACTTGCCGTCGGACGCTATCAGTATGCAGTGGCGAGTCAACTGGCGCTGGACTGGTACAACCGCATCCATCCCGGCAACCCACCGCTGCGCACCGTGGCTCACCTCACCGAACAACCGGTGGGTTGCATCGTGCGTAACGATCCCGACATCCCGGTGCAACCGCTATTGCGCGTGCTGGTACGCATGTCGGTATCCGGCGAGCTGCAAAGGATTATCGATAAATACGCCGCGCCCCGGCCCAGAGCGGGCGCTTCGCTGTCGCAATAACGTCATAAAGCCCCGCTAGGCTCCTGCGAAACATCCTGCAACAATTTAGCAGCGAGCACGCATCAGCATGAGCGACCACCCGGACGACAACAACCAACCCGACGTCAGCAGACGGCGCTTCCTCGGCGGCGTAGCCGTGTTGGGCGCAAGCGCAACGCTTGGCAGCTATGTAAAAGCCGATGAGCATGTGACTGCACCGACGCTGGCCCCGCTTAGCGGCGCGGCGCTGGACAAGGCGTTGAGCGACAACGTGAAAACCGTGGTGGTGATCTACGCCGAGAATCGCAGCTTCAACAATCTGTTTGGCAATTTTCCGGGGGTGGAAAAGCCGCTGTCCGCGCTCAAACCCGAGGACTATCAGCAACGCGACCGCGACGGCTCGCTGCTGCAAAGCCTGCCGCCCGCCTGGGGCGGCGTGTTGCAGGTCGGGCCGCAGACCGTCGATGGCGTCACCTACCCGGTTGGCGGCCAATTCCAGGAAAACCTGCCCAATGCGCCCTACCCGCTCAAAGGGCTGGATGGCGAGGATTTGCCGTTCGGCCTGGTGACCAGAGATTTGTGGCATGTGTTCTATCAGAACCAGATGCAAATCAACGGCGGCAAAAATGACCGCTTCGTCGCCTGGGCCGATGCGGGCGGTTTGACCATGGGCCACTACGCGCAAAGCCAATATTCGTTGCGCCTGTGGGATGTCGCCAAGGAATTCGTGCTGTGCGACAACTTCTTTCAGGGTGCTTTCGGCGGTTCGTTCCTCAACCACCACTACTTGATTGCCGCCACCGCGCCGTTCTACCCGAACGCTGCAACCTCGGCGGCGAAATCGCAGATCGCGGCGCTGGAAAGCGACAACCCCCGTGACACACGGCTCAAACCGCTGGAAAAATCCCCCGCCAGTGCCATGACCGGGCCGCCGCAATTCGGCCCCAGCGCGCTGACACCGGACGGCTATGGGGTTAATACCCTGGCTCCGCCGTACTGGCCAACCTGGCTGCGCGATCCGGAAAAACCGGACTACTCCAAGCCGGACCTGCCCAACGTGCTGGTGCCACAGAGCCACGAACACATCGGCGACAAACTGAGTCGGAAAAACGTCGATTGGGCGTGGTACGCCGGTGCCTGGCAAGTCACCCTCGATCAGTTCAAGGATTCCACCGGCATCCCGAAGATTCCCAACTTTCAGTATCACCACCAGCCGTTCAATTATTTCGTTCAGCAAGGCCCGCAAAACCCGGCCGAGCGCAAAAAGCGCTTGCGCGATGGCGGGCTTGGAGATGAATCACGCAGCAATAAATTCCTCGCCGACGCCGAGGCCGGAAAATTGCCGGCGGTCACGTTCTACAAGCCGCAGGGCAATCTGAACATGCACGCCGGTTACGCCGACATCGCCGCCGGAGATCGCCACATCGACCGCGTCATCAAGGTACTGCGCAACAGCCCGCAATGGGAAAACATGGTGATCGTCATCACCGTGGATGAAAACGGCGGCTGGTGGGACCATGTCGCGCCGCCCCAAGGCGACCGCTGGGGACCGGGTTCCCGCGTGCCGGCGCTGGTGGTTTCGCCGTTCGCCCGCAAAGGCACGGTGGATCACACGGTGTACGACACCGCCTCGATCCTGCGTCTGATTACGCGCGTTCACGGCCTGGAAAAACTCAACGGCCTCCAGGAGCGGGACAACGCGATGATCGCGCGCGGCCAGGCGCCGATGGGCGATCTGACCAACGCGCTGCAATTTCCCACATAACTAGCTGACAACTCTGTCGGCTGCCGAGGCAGGCAGCCGACTTGTGCCCCAAGCCTCAAGCGTATTCCTTACAAGGTTCCAATAACCTTGCAAGGAATGCAGGCATGAACCCGGCAACAGCAACTAATCCGACCCCGACTTTCAAGGATCGCGACAGTACCGACCTGATCGTCGTCCACTGCTCCGCGACCAAAGCCACAGCCGATATCGGCGTGCGCGAAATCACTCAATGGCATATCCAGCGCGGCTTCGACACGGTGGGTTACCACTACGTTATCCGCCGCAACGGCGAACTGGAAACCGGCCGCCCGCAAAGCGCCATCGGTGCCCATGTACGCGGGCACAACAGCAACTCCATCGGCATTTGTCTGGCAGGCGGCGTGGATACCAACAACAAGCCCGAGAACAACTTCACCCCGACCCAATTCGTCACACTTGAGGCGCTGCTGCGCAGGCTCAAAAAGGGTTATCCGCAGGCGCGGATTCTTGGCCATCGCGACCTGTCACCCGACAAGAACGGCGACGGCAAAATCACCCCGAACGAGTTCATCAAGGCGTGTCCGTCGTTTGATGTGGGGCAGTCGTTCAAGGATCTGTAGATGCTTTGTTGCAGAGTCTGATGTCTGGTTATGCCAGTCCCTGTGGGAGAGGACTTGTCCTCGATCACGCCTCCCGGACAAGTCCGGTCCTACCGGACAACCGCGATGTGCCTGAACCACTGCTATCGAGGGCAAGTCCTCTCCCACAAAAGCCCTACTCCAACGGGACGCTATTTCAGGCCACGGAATTGGGGACAAGGGCCAGCAAATCCGTGGACCCGACATCGACGCCTGCTTGCGTGAGCAGCGTTGTTGCCTGCCCGCGATGGTGCGTCTGGTGATTGAAAAAGTGGATCAGCAGACCGTAGTAATTACGCTCGGCCTTGATCCCGGTTGTGTTGCTGTACGCCATGACCGTGTCCAGATCTGCTTCGGTCAGTGCAGCGGTCCATTCGGTAATCACCTGATCCAGCAACTGCCGCCGGGCCAGCAGTGCATCCAGCTCGACAAACAGCAACTGATTCAGCGCCTGCGGGTCTTCCAGATGCTTGATCGGCGCGAGGCTCGGGTGACCGGCCGGATGGCGGGCAAAGCGTTTGAGCCAGAGGGTATCGGCGACGATCAGATGATTCAGCGTGCCAAGGATCGAACCGAAAAATGCTTTGCGGTCAGCGCGCAGCTCGTCGCAGGAAAGCCCAGCCGCAGCCTGATAAACCTTGTCGTTCATCCAGCGGTTGTAGTCGGCCATCAGCTGCAAATGTTGGATTCGGTTCACGGCACAATTCCCATGGCAAAGTAGCTTTATGCGGGACGCTAGAGGGTCTGGACGAAACTGTCCATGGTATTGCCGAAAGTGACTAGCGGGGATACAACGAGAGGATTCGGGTGTTGCGAAGGGGCGTTATGGAGGCAACCCCACCAGCCACACCCCGGCACACAATGTTCCCGCTGTGGCTGCTTCCTTCCGGATCTGACCAGGTTCACGGGTAATCGTTGCGGGGGGACCGATGGGGTCACCATAACGACGCTCGCCTGTCGGCAAGCCGCGCCATTGTACCGGTCTCACACGAAGTTACAACCCGTTACCCGGATAAAAAACTCGATAGGGCTCAAGCACTTGTGTGACGGGGGCTGGACGGGTTGCGGGCAGCGCAATCGAAGCTTTATAGTCGCGCCGTCGCTGCTTATCAGCGATGGGGTGTGGAAGCCCGGCTGTTCGAAGAGTACAGAGGTCATACCAATCATCGGAATATGTTAAGGCGTCCGATGGCTGCGCTATGGCGGCTGTGCGCTGGGGCACCTTCGGGTGCGCCGGATTGCTCTTTGACCGGTCTTCCACACCCGCGCACAGCTGCCACCCACTCATGTGGAAGTGAGATTTCGGCAGCCTCACTAGCAAAGAGAGATCAGTTTAACCTGAGCGGGCCTTTCCACTAATTGCCATACTGCGCACCGCCTACATTTCCTGTCAGACGGTGCGTTTAATCAGTGATGAAAAATCAGGTTGTGAGTTATCAAACGCTGACCGAAGCTCAGCGAAAGCAGCTCGATCTGCTGGAGATCTTGCCCGAGCAGATTCCGTACTCGGGCGATATTTACTGCGCGTTGAATACGCTGCTGGTCCGCTCGACGGCTGATATTGAGGGATTCGTCCTGCTGGAGGATGACCAACCGGTGGGATTCTTCATGCTCAAACGCGGGGAGTTTCTACCGGCCTGGGCGACTCAGGGTTCGGCTACGCTGCACGCGCTGCAGATTGATCGACGCGTTCAAGGTAAAGGGCTGGGCAAGGTCTTTCTGCGAGGCCTGCCGGACGCCGTTCGAGCGAAGTGGCCGGATATCCAGCAAATAATGCTCTCGGTAGACGCCGATAATCTGCCCGCGCTGAATCTGTATCTCGGCCAGGGCTGGATCGATACCGGCGAAGCCTACAAAGGCCGGATCGGGTATGAGCGACGTTTGGTGCTGACCTTGTAGGAGCCAAGTTGTTGGATTGTGGGACCGGATTTATCCGGGAAAGGGCCGCTACGGTCGGCGCATTTTCGTCGTCAGAAATACCGCCTTCCCGGATAAATCCGGTCCCACACAGAGATTTCAGCAATCACTGCGCCTGCAACACCTCATCCGCCTTGCCGCCAAAATCCTGGATTACCAGATGGATGAAATGCAGCTTGGTAATCACCGTTGGTGACAAAACGAACGGATAGAAATCCGGTTGCCCCATGCTGCGTGACAGCTCGTTAAGCATGCCCGCCAGTTCGATCCAGGCATTGACGAACGACAGGAACACCGGGCCGCCGGGGTGCTGCGGGTCGTAGAGGGTGTCCAGCGGGAATGGCTGGTAATCCAGATCCATGTCGCGAGCACTCATGCCGAAACCCAACGCGGTGTCGACCGCATCCATCATGTGCAGGTAGTGCGCCCAGGTTTCCGCCCAGTCTTCCCACGGATGCATGGTGGCGTAGGCACTGACAAAGCTCTGCTGCCAGTCTGCTGGAGCGCCATGCTGGTAGTGCTGATCCAGAGCGTCGGCATAACTGGCGCGATCATCGCCGAACAGGTTACGAAAGCCGTCTTGCCAGTACGTGTCGGCGATCAGGCGATCCCAGTAGTAATGCCCGACTTCGTGTCGGAAATGTCCGAGCAAGGTCCGATAAGGTTCGTGCATCTGGACCCGAACCTTCTCCCGGTGATCGTCGTCCGCTTCCTTGATATCCAGCGTGATCAGGCCATTGGCATGGCCGGTGGTGGGCAGCTTGCCTTCCAGATCTACGCCGACGAAATCAAAGGCCAGGCCGCGCTCTTCGTCCCGGTTTTTCGGAATGACCTGCAAGCCCAGCGAGATCAGCTGCGCCACAAGGCGGCGCTTGGCGGTTTCGACCTTGCACCAGCGTTCGCCGTTTTCCGCTATCGACAGGTCAGGGATGGTCCGGTTAAGGCTGCACGCGATGCAGAATTCCCCGACGTTGTGCTCGGGAAACAGCCAGTTGCAGGCCGCCGGCGTGCTGAGGTTGGCGCAACGCCGATAGAGCCCGGCGCCCGGCTCGTCGCTCAAGCGCCAGGTGCGTTCTTCAGGACCCGGCTCCAGCGCGCTGAGGCGGCCTTGCTCCGGCAAATAGCCCAGCGCTGCGGAACAGGACAGGCACTGGGTATTGGGAAAGAAGATCGACTGCCCGCACTGGCACTGCCAGACCTTGCTGGCGCGTTTGGTTTCACTGACAAACGGCGCGGCAATGCGTGAACTGAGTTGCTCGAAAAAGCGGTACATGACGATCTCCTTGTAGGCGTGCAAGCACTAGATCATCGGCGTTTGCGGGGGTTCAATGATTTAGCGAAGCCTTGGCCTGTGGGACCGGCTTTAGCCGGGAAAGCCGTTTTTCCTGATACAGAGGCCCCTTTGAACGCACCGCCCTCTTCCCGGCTAAAGCCGGTCCCACAGAAAAGCGGTTCCACAGAGTGAACCGGCAGTCACGCCGACGCTCAATCCGCCTTGATGCCATGCTTGCCAAGGAAAGCCACAAACGCCTCTTCATCCAGCACCTTCAACCCCAGCTCATTGGCCTTGGTCAGCTTCGACCCGGCACCCGGCCCGGCGACTACCGTATGGGTCTTGGCGGAAACCGAGCCGGAGACTTTCGCGCCGAGGCTTTCGAGTTTCTCCTTGGCGATGTCACGGCTCATCAGCTCCAGCGAACCGGTCAGCACCCAGGTCTGCCCGGCCAGCGGCAAGCCTTCAACGACCTTCTTCTCGCTCTGCCAATGCATGCCGAAGTCTTCGAGCTGCGCTTCGATGGCCAGACCGCGCGCGGCGTTATCCGGCTTGTCGAAGAAGTCCCGCACGGCCTTGGCCTGTTTCTCGGGCAATGCCTGGCGCATGTCCAGCCAGTCAGCCTCGATCACCGCTTGCAGCGAACCGAACTTGTCAGCCAGTTTCTGCGCCGCACCGGGGCCGACTGCCGGGATATTCAGTTTGTCGATCAAGCCGCCGAGGGTCGCGCTGGCGGCGAACTCCGCGCCCAGTCCGCCTTGGTCCTGCAACTCCAGGCCGCGCTCACCCAGCAACGCGTCGATGACGTTGCGGTTGTGCTCGTCTTCGAAAAAGCTATGGATCTCGTGCGCCACTTCCAGGCCGACATCCGGCAGGTAAGTCAGGACTTCCGGCAACGCCTGCTTGACTCGCTCCAGCGACGCCAGCGAACGCGCCAGCACCTTGGCGGTCTCCTCGCCGACATCAGGAATGCCCAGCGCGTAGATGAAGCGCGCCAGAGTCGGGCGCTTGCTGTCTTCGATAGCCTTGAGCAGCTTGTTGCTGGAGATTTCCGCAAAGCCTTCCAGATCAACGATCTGCTCGAATTTCAGGCCATACAGGTCCGCCGGGGAACCGATGAGTTTTTCGTCGACCAATTGCTCGATGGTCTTGTCGCCCAGGCCTTCAATGTCCATCGCCCGTCGCGACACATAGTGAATGATCGCCTGCTTGAGCTGCGCGCCGCAGGCCAGACGACCCACGCAGCGATACACCGCGCCTTCGCTGACGGTTTCCTTGCCCTTGCTGCGCTTGATCAACTGCGTGCGTTCGACATGGGAACCGCACACCGGGCAGGTCTGGGGAATCTCCACGGCGCGAGCGTCTTCCGGGCGTCGCTCAAGCACCACTTGCACGACTTGCGGGATCACGTCGCCAGCACGGCGAATGATTACCGTGTCGCCAATCATCAGGCCCAAACGCGCGACTTCGTCCATGTTGTGCAAGGTGGCGTTGGCGACGGTTACGCCAGCGACCTTGACCGGTTTCAGACGCGCAACCGGCGTGACCGCGCCGGTACGACCGACCTGGAACTCGACGTCCAGCAGTTCAGTCAGTTCTTCCATGGCCGGGAATTTATGGGCAATGGCCCAGCGCGGCTCACGGGCGCGAAAACCCAGTTCGCGCTGGGAAGCCAGGCTGTTGACCTTGAACACCACACCGTCGATTTCATAGGTCAGCGACAAGCGACGCTCGCCGATGTCGTGGTAATACGCCAGGCATTCATCGATGCCGTTGGCCAGTTTCAGCTCGCGACTGACCGGCATGCCCCATTTTTTCAGTTGGTTGAGGTTACCGATGTGCGTGTCGGCGAACTCCTCGGAAACCTGACCGAGACCGTAAGCGCAGAATTCCAGCGGGCGATTGGCGGTGATCTTCGAATCCAGCTGGCGCAGGCTGCCAGCTGCGGCGTTACGCGGATTGGCGAACGTCTTGCCGCCCACTTCGAGCTGGCTGGCGTTGAGGCGCTCGAAGCCGGCCTTGGACATGAACACTTCGCCGCGCACTTCAAGCGTCTGCGGCCAGCCGCTGCCGTGCAACTTGAGCGGGATATTGCGCACGGTGCGCACGTTGACGCTGATGTCTTCGCCCGTGGTGCCATCACCGCGGGTTGCGCCACGCACCAGCGCGCCGTCGCGATACAACAGGCTGACCGCCAGGCCGTCGAGCTTCGGCTCGCAGCTGTATTGCACCGACTGCTTGTCTGCAGGCAAATCGAGGCCTTCGGTGACACGGCGGTCGAACTCGCGCATGTCGTTTTCTTCGAAGGCGTTGCCCAGACTGAGCATCGGCACTTCATGACGCACTTGAGTAAACGCCGAAAGCGCCGCGCTGCCGACCCGCTGGGTGGGCGAATCCGGGGTGACCAGATGCGGATTCTCCGCTTCCAGGGCCTTGAGCTCGTGGAACAGCCGGTCGTATTCCACGTCCGGAATGCTCGGCTCGTCGAGCACGTGGTAGCGGTAGTTGTGTTGGTCCAGCTCTGCACGCAGTTCCAGGATTCGGGTTTCGGCGGCTTTCATTCGGTGTTCTCTCAAAAAGCAAAAGAGCAGCCTGGGCTGCTCAAATGGTGTTGCGGCTCAAGCATCAATTCCTGTGGGAGCCGAGCTTGCTCGCGATGGGTTCAGACAATACGGTCCGTCAGGCGGACCGCATTCGCGAGCAAGCTCGCTCCCACAGGTGATTCACCTCAGCCTCAATCAACGACGCTGGGTCAATGCGCGGCGTTCGAACTCGACGATGCGCTGACGGTAATGCTCGATGGTCTGCGCGGTCATGACGCTACGCTGGTCGTCTTTCAGTTCACCGTTGAGTTCATGAGCCAGCTTGCGAGCGGCAGCGACCATGAGATCAAACGCCTGCTTCGGATGACGTGGGCCCGGCAAGCCGAGGAAGAAGCTCACGGCGCGGGTGCTGAAATGGTCGATATCGTCCAGATCGAAAATACCCGGCTTGACCGCGTTGGCCATGGAAAACAGCACTTCGCCGTTACCCGCCATGCTTTCGTGACGATGGAAAATGTCCATCTCGCCAAAACGCAGGCCGCTTTCCAGAATGTTCTGCAACAAGGCCGGACCTTTGAAGCCGCTTTCATCGCGGGAAATCACGCTGATCACCAGCACTTCTTCCACCGGTGGCAAATCCTTGTCTTCGGTGATGCGCTGCTTGGGTTTGTCGTCCGGGAACTCGTCGTCGCGCCCGGTAAACAGGCTCGGGCCGTCCAGGTCGAGGTTCAGGTCGCCCTGCTGCGGTTCGTCCTTGCGCTTGTTGCTGCGTTTGTTGTCACGCGGGCTGGCGCTCATCGACGGCAGGTCGTGCTCGTCAAGTTGCGGTTCCTTGTGAGTATCCAGCACACGCGGCGGCCCGAGCACCTCGGCGGACGACGTTTCATCGTCATCCGGCAGGTTGGAAAAGCTCCGGTCGAGCCTGAATTTCAATTTACCTTTGCCGCCGCGCATACGGCGCCAGCCATCGAAAAGAATACCGGCAATGACAATAATGCCGATGACGATCAGCCACTCGCGCAGACCGATTTCCATGTAATCCCGTGCCTCTAATAAAGAATGCTGAAAATAAGGGCCTAAACCCCTTTAAAACGTGGTGCCAAGTCTATGTTCTGACTGGCAATTTGCCCACGCGAAAAGAAAAAGTGGACATTAAGCTAGCACGACCAAAGGCAACTTTACACCGTCTGATACATCTGGTTTGCGCCAGAAGCGATATCTACCGCACAGACCTCTGCATTACGCGCTATCAAAGCGCCATTTTTGCGCCTCGGACGGTCCGGAAATCAGGCATCCACCAACGCCATCGCCTCCTCCACATCCACCGCCACCAGCCGCGAACAGCCCGGCTCGTGCATCGTCACTCCCATCAATTGATCAGCCATTTCCATGGCGATCTTGTTGTGGGTGATGTAAATGAACTGCACTGTCTGGGACATCTCCTTAACCAGTCTGGCATAACGTCCGACGTTGGCATCGTCCAGTGGTGCATCCACTTCGTCGAGCATGCAGAACGGTGCCGGGTTGAGTTTGAAAATCGCAAAAACCAGCGCCAACGCGGTCAAGGCCTTCTCGCCACCGGACAACAAATGAATGGTGCTGTTCTTCTTGCCTGGGGGACGCGCCATGATTGTCACCCCTGTATCGAGTAAATCTTCGCCCGTCAGTTCCAAATAAGCAGAGCCTCCACCGAAAACTTTCGGGAAAAGTGCCTGAATTCCGCTGTTTATCTGATCGAAGGTCTCTTTGAAGCGGTTACGGGTTTCCTTGTCGATCTTGCGAATGACGTTTTCCAGCGTATCCAGCGCTTCCACCAGATCGGCGTTTTGTGCGTCCAGATAGCGTTTGCGTTCGGACTGCTGCTGGTACTCATCAATCGCCGCGAGGTTGATCGCGCCCAGACGCTGAATCCGCGCAATGATGCGTTCCAGTTCTTCTTCAGCGTCTTTTTCACTGGCTTGTGGCGTGAGCGTCGCGAGTACGCCGTGCAAGTCGTAACCGTCTTCGAGCAATTGATCCTGCAAGGTTTTGCGCCGCACCGTGAGCGACTGCCATTCCATGCGTTGCTGTTCCAGCTGGCCGCGCAGTAATTGCGATTGCTGTTCGGCCTGGGTCCGACGTTTTTCGGCGTCGCGCAATTCCCGGTCGGCGTCTTCCAGGGCGATTTTCGCGGTACGCATTTCGTCGTCGACGACCATGCGCCGTTCGAGCAGCTCTTCAAGCTTGAGCCGCAGCTCTTCCAGAGGCGCTTCGCCCTCCTCCAGATTCAGATTCAGTTGCTCGCGCTTTTCGGTCAGGCGCTCGGATTGCATTTCCAGCCGCTCCAGCGCCTGGCGCGTGGAGTCGTGCTGTGCCCGCAACGAACCCAGACGCACGGCCAGCTGATGGGCGTGATCCTTGTGCTGCCGGGCTTCCTGACGGACTCGATCCAGACGCTCACGCAAGCTGTCACGCTGGGCCTGAAGCAGCTCGCGCTGTTCGGTATCCAGCGCCATGGCGTCCAGCGCATCCTGCAAGTGCAGGCGCGACTCGCCGAGGCTTTCGTGTTCGATGGCGCGCTGCTCGCCCAGTTCAGCCAGCTCTTCGTCCAGACGTGTGCGGCGCAAGGTCAGCTGCTCGACCTTGGCTTTGGCCGCCGACAGCTGCGCAGTGAGTTCGCTCTGTTGCCGGGTTTCGTCCTGCACACGGCGGCGCAGCTGTTCCCGGGCTTCTTCCTGCAACGACTGCTGTTCGCGCAAGGTCAGCAATTGTTCTTCAAGGGCCGCCAGCGTCGCCTCGCGCTCGTCGCGCTCCAGGCCCAGACGCTGCAATTCCTGACCACGGGCCAGTACGCCGCTTTGCGCTTCACTGGCGCGCCGAACCCGCAGGAAATGCCGGCCGACCCAATAACCGTCGCGACTGATCAGGCTTTGCCCGGCTGCAAGCTGCGCGCGCTGGGCCAAGGCGTCGTCCAGGGTTTCGACAGGTTTGACCTGCCCAAGCCAGATCGACAGGTCCATGGCGCTGTCGACTTTTTCCAGCAGGCTGCCGGGGATGCGCACGGCATCGGCCGAAGGATTGACCAGACGCAAGTCGCCTTGCTGAAAACCGGCCAGATCAAGCCCGTCGAAGTCATCGACCAGGACCGCCTGCAAATCGGCGCCGAGCACGGTTTCCACCGCCAGCTCCCAGCCCGCCTCGACCTGCAAACCTTCAGCCAGACGCGGGCGCTCGGCCAGATCGTGTTCGCGCAGCCATTCGGCGGTGCCGGTGTCCGGGTCGAGCGCTGCCTGTTGCAAGGCTTCCAGCGATGCCAATCGACCATTGAGACGTTGCAATTCGCCTTGGGCTTGTTGCTGGGCCTGATTGGCCTGTTGCAGTTCACTGCGCAGCTGTTCGACACGTTCGACGGCCTGTTCTTCGCCGATGTGCAGCGCTTCGAGGGTCATTTCCCGAGTGGCGAGGTCTTCACTGAGTTCCAGAATCACCGCATCTTCAGGCGCGGCGGCCAGCAACTGACGCTCTTCGCCCAATCGACGCTGACGTTCGCCCAGGCGTTCCATGCTTTGTTCCAGCTGCTGGATGCGCGATTGCTGCACTTCGGCCTGACGCCTGGGTTCGGCAGAGCGTTGGTTGAACGTTTCCCATTGCTCCTGCCAGCCGTGCATCACGGTTTCTGCGTCTTCCAGAGAAGCCGCGGATTCCTCGGCGGCGGCGCTGGTCATTTCCTGCTCGGGCTCAAGCATTTCCAGCTCTTCGCCCAAGGTTGCCAGCAGCGTGCGGTCGTGGCCCAGATGCGATTCGGTTTCCAGCCGCGCGCGCTCGGCCTCACGCAGATCGTCCTGCAATTGGCGCAAGCGCTGCTGGCCGTGCTGAATGCTCTGCTCGATGCGCGCGATGTCGCCGCCCACCGAATAAAAGCGTCCCTGCACCAGATTGAATCGCTCGGACAGGTCGTGGTGCCCGTCTCGAAGGCGCTCAATGCTCGCGTCGGCGCTGCGCTGGTCGGCGACCAAGGCTTCAAAACCCACTTCCTGATTGCCGATCACGGCTTCGCGCTGGCCGACCTGATCGTTCAACGCCTGCCAGCGCAAGGCCGACAGCTGAGCCTTGAGCTGGCGCTCTTCGCCTTTGTATTCCTGATACTTCTCGGCGGCCTGGGCCTGGCGATGCAAGCGTTCGAGCTGACGCTCCAGCTCTTCGCGCAGGTCAGTCAGGCGAGCGAGGTTTTCGTGGGTACGACGGATGCGGTTTTCAGTTTCGCGGCGACGCTCCTTGTACTTGGAGATGCCGGCCGCTTCTTCGATGAAATTACGCAGGTCTTCGGGCTTGGCTTCGATCAGCTTGGAGATCATGCCCTGCTCGATGATCGAGTAGCTACGCGGCCCAAGGCCGGTGCCGAGGAAGATGTCGGTGATGTCCCGGCGACGGCACTTGGTGCCGTTGAGGTAATAACTGTTCTGGCTGTCGCGGGTCACTTTGCGGCGAATGGAAATTTCCGCATAACTGGCGTATTCGCCCACCAGCGTGCCGTCGGAGTTATCGAACACCAGCTCGATGCTCGCCTGGCTGACCGGTTTGCGGGTCGTGGATCCGTTGAAGATGACATCGGTCATCGATTCGCCGCGCAGGTTCTTGGCCGAGCTTTCGCCCATGACCCAGCGCACGGCGTCGATGATGTTGGATTTGCCGCAGCCGTTAGGGCCGACGACTGCCGCCATGTTGCTGGGGAAGTTCACCGTGGTGGGGTCGACGAAGGATTTGAACCCCGCCAGCTTGATGCACTTCAGGCGCATGGGGTCAGCTCGCTCCCAGCGCCGACAGCACCAATTGGCAACTGCGCTGGCCGTAGCGGGTCAGCACGACGCGAATCTGCACGGCATCACGGGCCACAACGGCATCCAGCAACTGCGCGAACAGCGTCAGGTATTCGTTCATGTCGGCCTTGCGCTGCTCCAGCGCCAGGTAATAGCTGCGGCTCATGGAAGGCTGCAGATTCTCGACGGTTTCCTGCAGATACGGGTTGTCGGCGAACGGGAACGCGGCGCGCATGACATTGAAGCTGTCTTCGACGAAGGTCTTCACATCCCCGCGCTCGAAACTGGCAATCAGGCGCTGCTGGATTTGCAGGAACGGCGCGAGATCGGCCGGCTCCTGCCAGCGTTCCGCCACCGCCAGGGCGAGCAGAATGTACAACTCGCTCATCAGCGTGCAGAGGCTCTGCACGTTATGCGCGTTGAGTTCGGTCACCTGCGCGCCACGGCGTGGCAGGATCGCCACCAGATGGCGGCGTTCGAGAATCAGCAGTGCTTCGCGCACCGAGCCACGGCTGACGTTCAACGCCAGCGTGACTTTTTGTTCCTGGATGCGCTCCCCGGGCTTGAGTTCGCCACGGATGATGCGCTCGGCAAGATGATGAGCGATTTGCTCGGCGAGGCTATCCGGCGCCTTGAACGTCATGACTATCCTAAATACTTGTTAAAACCAAGCCGCGAAGTGTATCGCAACCAAGGCCCATGGCGCAGGGCCATGCACGTGGAAACTGGCACGAAATAAGCAAAACGTTGGACAGCGTCGTATCTGTTTATTGCAACCGGAGCGCACCGTTAATCGGCAAATGACTGAAAAGTGTTTTTTCCTGACTCAAAGGTCAGAATATTTATTGACCGAAAAGTCAGAGCTGATAGATTCAGCGTCATGTTCGATTACAAAAAAAATGTGCAGAGGACCTTCCGTGATCCAATTTCTTTTAAACAACGAGCTGCGCACCGAGCATGCTCTGGACCCGAACATGACGGTCCTCAATTACCTGCGCGAGCACCTGCACAAACCCGGCACCAAGGAAGGCTGCGCCAGTGGCGATTGCGGGGCCTGCACGGTAGTCATCGGAGAACTCACCAGCGATGAACACGGCGAGCAAAGCCTGCGCTACCGCAGCCTGAATTCGTGCCTGACCTTCGTCGCGTCGCTGCACGGCAAACAACTGATCAGCGTTGAAGACCTCAAACATCAAGGCCAACTGCACAGCGTTCAGCAAGCCATGGTCGATTGTCACGGCTCGCAATGCGGGTTTTGCACGCCCGGTTTTGTGATGTCGCTGTTCGCCCTGCAAAAAAACAGCACCGAGGCCGACTCGCATCAGGCCCACGAAGCGCTGGCCGGCAATCTTTGCCGTTGCACCGGCTATCGGCCGATCCTCGCCGCTGCCGCGCAATCCTGCGCCAATCGTCAGCCTGACCAGTTCGATCAACGGCAGGCCGAAACCATCAGCCGCCTGCGCGCCATTGCGCCCAAGGAAACCGGCGAGCTGAACAGTGGCGACAAGCGCTGTCTGGTGCCGCTGACGGTCGCCGATCTTGCGCAACTGTATGAGTCTTACCCACAAGCGCGACTGCTGGCGGGCGGCACCGATCTGGCCCTGGAAGTCACCCAGTTTCATCGCCCACTGCCGGTGATGATCTACGTCGGCAACGTCGTCGACCTGAAGCGCATCGAACATTTCGACGACCGCCTGGAAATCGGCGCGGCTACGTCGCTGACCGACTGTTACGCCGCGCTGAGCGCCGAGTACCCGGATTTTGGCGAGCTGCTGCAGCGCTTCGCGTCGTTGCAGATCCGCAATCAAGGCACCTTGGGCGGCAATATCGGCAACGCCTCGCCGATTGGCGATTCCCCGCCGCTGCTGATCGCCCTTGGCGCGCACATCGTGTTGCGTAAGGGCGACACGCGTCGCACTCTGACGCTGGAAGACTACTTCATCGATTACCGAGTCACCGCGCGGCAGGAAAGCGAGTTCATCGAGAAGATCGTGGTACCCAAAGCCAACGCCAAGCAGGCGTTCCGTGCCTATAAAGTCTCGAAGCGACTGGACGACGATATTTCTGCGGTGTGCGCGGCGTTCCGCCTGCACATCGAGAACGGCGCCATTGTCGATGCGCGAGTCGCGTTCGGCGGCATGGCGGCTATCCCGAAACGCGCCGCTGCCTGCGAACAGGCGCTGATTGGTGCGCCCTGGACCAGCGCTACAATCGAGCGCGCCTGCGCCGCACTCGCCGAGGACTTCACGCCACTGTCGGATTTCCGCGCGAGCAAGGAATATCGCTTGCTGAGTGCGCAGAACCTGCTGCGCAAATACTTCATCGAGCTGCAATCGCCGCACATCGAAACGCGGGTGACTGATTATGTCTAATCATCCAGCAGCAAAAACCCAAGCGGAAATGATCGCCCTATTTCAGCAGGATCTGACCACTGGCGTGGGCCGTAGCGTCAAGCATGACAGCGCTGACAAACATGTGTCCGGCGAGGCGGTGTATATCGATGACCGCCTGGAATTCCCCAATCAACTGCATGTGTACGCGCGGCTGTCTGACCGCGCCCATGCGCGCATTGTCAGCGTCGACGTCACGCCCTGCTACGCCTTTGAAGGCGTGCGCATTGCAATCACTCACGAAGACATTCCCGGCCTGAAAGACATCGGCCCGCTGTTGCCCGGCGATCCTCTTCTGGCCATCGACAAGGTAGAATTCGTCGGCCAGCCAGTGATTGCCGTTGCCGCGCGCAGTCTGGACATCGCCCGCGAGGCGGCGATGGCGGCGGTCATTGAATATGAAGACCTTGAGCCGGTGCTGGATGTGGTCGAGGCGCTGCGCAACAAGCATTTCGTGCTCGACAGCCACACCCATCAACGGGGTAATTCCGCTGGCGCGCTGGCCGCTGCGACCCATCGCATTCAAGGCAATCTGCATATCGGCGGTCAGGAACACTTTTATCTGGAAACCCAGATTTCCTCGGTAATGCCCACCGAAGATGGCGGCATGATCGTTTACTGTTCGACGCAAAACCCCACCGACGTGCAGAAGCTGGTCGCTGAAGTACTCGACGTGTCGATGAACAAAATCGTCGTCGACATGCGTCGCATGGGCGGCGGTTTTGGCGGCAAGGAAACCCAGGCCTCGAGCCCGGCGTGTTTATGCGCCGTGGTCGCACGCCTGACCGGGCAGCCGACCAAAATGCGCTTGCCCCGCGTCGAAGACATGCTGATGACCGGCAAACGCCATCCGTTCTATATCGAGTACGACGTTGGCTTTGATGACAACGGGCGTCTGCACGGCATTCAGCTGGAACTGGCCGGCAACTGCGGTTATTCGCCGGACCTGTCGGCGTCGATTGTCGATCGGGCAATGTTCCATGCCGACAACTCGTATTACCTGGGCGATGCCACCATCAATGGCCATCGCTGCAAGACCAACACCGCCTCGAACACCGCCTATCGCGGCTTCGGCGGGCCGCAAGGCATGGTCGCCATCGAAGAAGTGATGGACGCCATTGCTCGCCACCTGGGCAAAGACCCGCTACAAGTGCGCAAGGCCAATTACTACGGCAAGACCGAACGCAACGTTACCCATTATTACCAGACCGTCGAGCACAACATGCTCGAAGAGATGACCGCCGAGCTGGAAGAAAGCAGTCAATACGCGGCGCGGCGCGAAGCCATTCGTGCTTACAACGCCAACAGCCCGATCCTCAAGAAAGGCTTGGCGCTGACGCCGGTGAAGTTCGGCATTTCCTTCACTGCCAGCTTTCTCAATCAGGCTGGCGCGCTGATCCATATCTACACCGACGGCAGCATCCACCTGAACCACGGCGGCACGGAAATGGGACAGGGCTTGAACGTCAAGGTCGCGCAAGTCGTGGCCGAAGTGTTTCAGGTCAATATCGACCGCATCCAGATCACCGCGACCAACACCGACAAAGTGCCGAATACTTCACCAACTGCCGCCTCCAGCGGCGCTGACCTGAACGGCAAGGCGGCGCAGAACGCAGCGGAAATCCTCAAGCAGCGTCTGGTGGAATTCGCAGCCAGGCACTTCAAGGTCGAGGCAGCGGACGTGGAATTTCGCAACGGCCATGTTCGCGCCGGCGAGCAGATTCTGTCGTTCGAGTCTTTGGCACAACTGGCGTGGATGGGTCAGGTTTCGTTGTCCAGCACCGGCTATTACAAGACGCCGAAGATTTTCTACGATCGCAGTCAGGCCCGTGGCCGGCCCTTCTATTACTTCGCGTTTGGCGCAGCCTGCACCGAAGTGATCGTCGACACCCTGACCGGCGAATACAAAATGCTGCGCACCGACATCCTGCATGACGTCGGCGCGTCGCTGAACCCGGCCATTGATATTGGTCAGGTGGAAGGTGGCTACATTCAGGGCATGGGCTGGCTGACTACCGAAGAACTGGTCTGGAATGCCAAGGGCAAACTGATGACCAACGGCCCGGCGGGTTACAAGATTCCGGCCGTGGCGGATATGCCGCTGGACCTGCGGGTCAAGCTGGTGGAAAACCGCAAGAATCCCGAAGACACGGTGTTCCATTCCAAGGCCGTCGGCGAGCCGCCGTTCATGCTCGGCATCGCGGCGTGGTGTGCGATCAAGGATGCGGTGGCGAGCCTCGCAGATTACCGCCATCAACCGAAAATCGACGCCCCAGCAACGCCGGAGCGGGTGTTGTGGGGGTGTGAGCAGATGCGCAAGATCGTGATCGGGCCCGTGGGACCGGCTTTAGCCGGGAAGAGGCCGGTTCATTCGCTGAATATGTAGCGTTAGCAACGCCGCCTTCCCGGCTAAAGCCGGTCCCACGACTGTGGCGTTGCAGAAGAACTTGCAGGCATACATACAACCTCCCACAGGATTGAGGAATGTTCATCATGAACAACTGGATCAGCGCCCTCGCCGAACTGCAAACCCGGGGCGAAGCTTGCGTGTTGGTGACCATCATCGAAGAGCGTGGCTCGACGCCGCGCAATGCCGGCTCGAAGATGGTGGTCAGCGCCGAGCGGATTTTCGACACCATCGGTGGCGGGCATCTGGAATATAAAGCCATGGAAATCGCCCGGGAAATGCTCGCTGGCGGCAGTCAGAACACCCGCCTGGAACGCTTCAGCCTGGGCGCCAGCCTCGGCCAATGCTGCGGCGGCGTGAACGTGCTGCTGTTCGAGCCCATGGGCCAGCCGCAGGCGCAGATTGCGGTGTTTGGTGCCGGTCATGTCGGCCGCGCGCTGGTGCCGCTATTGGCCAGCCTGCCCTGCCGAGTGCGTTGGATCGATTCCCGCGAGCAGGAATTCCCGGCGCAGATTCCTCACGGCGTGCACAAAATCGTCACCGAAGACCCGCTGGATGAAATCGACACAATGCCCAGCGGCAGCTACTGCATCGTCATGACTCACAACCATCAGCTGGACCTGGAACTGGCCGCCGCGATTCTCAAGCGCGGCGACTTTGCCTATTTCGGCTTGATCGGCTCGAAGACCAAACGGGTCAAATTCGAGCACCGTTTGCGTGATCGGGGTTTCGATGCGGCATTGCTGCAACGCATGCGCTGCCCCATGGGGCTGGCCGAGGTGAAGGGCAAATTACCCATCGAAATCGCCGTATCCATCGCCGCCGAAGTGATCGCCACCTACAACGTCAATTTCGGCCAGCACAGTTCAAGTGCCGAACCTGTCGCCAAACTGCTGCCGGTGTCTCGCCGCAGCCAGGCCCAATGAGATTCTTATGACGTCCAGCCAAAAAGCCTACCGCGCCGCCATCCTTCACAGCCTCGGCGATCCTGCCGAAGTCGGGATAGAAGCTTCCTACGAATTTTTCGCCGACGGCCTGATGCTGATTGAAGACGGCAAGATTTCCGCCATCGGCCATGCGGTTGATTTGCTCGCCACGCTCGATGCCTCTGTCGAAATCATCGAATACAAAGACTCGCTGATCACACCCGGTTTCATCGATACGCATATCCATTTGCCGCAGACCGGCATGGTCGGTTCCTACGGCGAGCAACTGCTGGACTGGCTCAATACCTACACCTTCCCCTGCGAAAAACAGTTCGCCGACCCGGCCCACGCGGCCGAAGTCGCGGACATCTTTCTCAAGGAATTGCTGCGCAACGGCACCACCACCGCCCTGGTGTTCGGCAGCGTGCACAAGGAGTCGGTGGAGGCGTTTTTCCAGGCGGCAGAAAAGCTCGACCTGCGCATGATCGCCGGCAAGGTGATGATGGATCGCAATGCGCCGGATTACCTGACCGACACGCCGGAATCAGGCTACGCCGACAGCAAGGCCTTGATCGAGCGCTGGCACGGCAAGGGCCGCCTGCACTACGCCGTAACCCCGCGTTTCGCGCCCACCAGCACGCCTGAACAACTGACGCTGGCCGGGCAATTGCTCAGCGAATATCCGGATCTGTACATGCAGACCCACATCAGCGAGAACTTGCAGGAAGTCGAGTGGGTCAAGGCACTGTTCCCCGAGCGCAGCGGCTATCTGGACGTGTACGACCATTTCAAACTGCTGGGCCAGCGCTCGGTGTTCGCCCATGGCGTGCATCTGTGCGACGCCGAATGCACGCGACTGGCAGAAACCGGCTCGGCCATTTCGTTCTGTCCGACGTCGAACCTGTTTCTAGGCAGCGGCCTGTTCAACCTGCCGATGGCCGAGAAGCACAAGGTCAATGTCGGCGTGGGCACCGATGTCGGCGGCGGCACCAGTTTTTCGATCCTGCAGACCCTGAATGAAGCCTACAAAGTCATGCAATTGCAGGGCGCGAAACTCAGCCCGTTCAAGTCGTTGTATCTGGCGACTTTAGGCGGCGCGCGGGCACTGCGTCTGGAAGACAAGATCGGCAGCTTGCAAGCGGGCAACGAAGCGGACTTCCTGGTGCTGGATTATCACGCGACGCCGCTGCTGTCCTATCGCCTCAAGCAGGCGAAGAACATCGAAGAAACCCTGTTTGTGCTGATGACCCTGGGGGATGACCGCACCGTGCAGGAGACGTATTCGGCGGGGAAATTGGTGCATAGCAGGGGTTAGCAAAAACCCAACGGATGATCGTGGTTTTACACCACCCGCCCGGGCTTTTTCTTGCTTAGCATCAGGTGCGAAAACACCGCATGCAGGTCGTCCGAGGCGTTGTCTTCGTCGAGGTTCAGTTTGCTGTCGATGTGATCCATGTGGTGCATCATCAGCTGCACCGCGCGCTTGGTGTCCCGCGCTTCGATGGCGTCGATCAGTTGGGTGTGCTCGTCGTAGGAACAGTGCGAGCGGTTGCCGCTTTCGTATTGGGCGATGATCAATGAGGTCTGCGAAACCAGACTGCGCTGAAAGCTGATCAGCGGCGCATTCTTTGCCGCTACGGCCAGCTGCAAGTGAAACTCCCCCGACAGGCGAATCCCCGCGCCACGATCGCCCTTGGAAAAACTGTCCCGCTCGTCGCTGACCATCTGCCGCAACTCGGCAAGCTGCTCCGGCGTGGCGTGCTCCACGGCCAGTTCGGTGATGGCTTTTTCCACCAGACGGCGGGCGAAAAACACCTGTCGGGCTTCCTCGACGCTGGGGCTGGCGACCACCGCGCCGCGATTGGGGCGCAACAAGACCACGCCTTCATGGGCCAGGCGCGATAAGGCGCGACGAATGATCGTGCGGCTCACGCCAAAAATCTCACCCAGCGCTTCCTCGCTCAACTTGGTCCCCGGCGCCAGACGCTGCTCAAGGATCGCCTCGAAAATATGCGCGTAGACGATGTCGTCCTGAGTACCGGTACGACCGGATTTCAGCGCGCGCGGCTGTTTTTTGAGGGGTTGCAACGGTTCGTTCATGGACGCTCGTGGGCAGTGAGTCGGGGTGAAAAGGATGGGCGCATTGTACACAGGTAAAGGTAACAACAACGCCTTGTGGGAGCGAGCTTGCTCGCGAAGAGGCAGGTCAAGCCCCAACAATGTTGAAACTGAGATATCGCTTCGCGAGCAAGCTCGCTCCCCCATGGGTCAACTGCGCCCTGATCTCGCCGCCTTATGCACACAATCCCTATAATTTCCGATACAAAATAAAAAACATTATTTGCTTTATTTGTATACAAACGCATAATCCGTCACGTGCGAGTTTCTGACCTTATGGTCAACAAATACCGAAACCCGTCACGCTTCACCTCACGGCGCAGCCTGATGCGTCGGTTAAAACAACAAAAAATCTTGAGGGGTACCGCCGTGGAAAGCCGCAAATCCGAAGCAACGCCGCTGGATCTCACGCCGCCACGAAGCGGTCTTCTGGAACGCATTTTCAAACTGAGCCTGCACGGCACCACCGTCAAAACCGAACTGTTGGCGGGGATGACCACGTTCATCACCATGGCTTACATCATCTTCGTCAACCCGAACATCATGGCCGACGCCGGCATCGACCACGGCGCGGCGTTCGTCGCGACCTGCATTGCGGCGGCGCTGGGTTGCCTGTTGATGGGGCTGTACGCCAACTGGCCGGTGGGTTTGGCGCCAGGCATGGGTTTGAATGCGTTCTTCACCTACACCGTGGTCGGCACCATGGGTTACAACTGGGAGACCGCCTTGGGCGCGGTATTTATTTCCGGGGTGATCTTCATGTTCCTGACCTTGTCACGGGTGCGTGAATGGCTGCTCAACAGCATTCCGGTCAGCCTGCGCTTTGCCATGGGCGCCGGTGTCGGCCTGTTTCTCGGTCTGATCGGCTTGAAGACCGCAGGGATTGTCGTCGACAGCCCGGCGACGCTGATCAAGCTCGGCTCACTGCGCGAGCCAGGCCCGTTGCTGGCGGCGATCTGTTTTCTGATGATCGCGGTGCTCAGCTATCACCGGGTGTTCGGCGCAATCCTGATCAGCATCATTGCCGTGACGCTGGCCGGCTGGGGTCTGGGACTGGTGCATTATCAGGGCATCCTGTCGACGCCGCCGAGCCTCGCGCCGACCTGGATGGCGATGGATATCAAAGGTGTGTTCAACGTCAGCATGATCAGCGTGGTGCTGGCGTTTCTGTTCGTGCACATGTTCGATACCGCCGGAACATTGATGGGTGTCGCCCAGCGCGCCGGACTGGTCAGGGCTGACGGCAAAATCGAAAACCTCTCCAGAGCATTGAAGGCCGACAGCGCCTCCAGCGTGTTCGGCGCCATGGTAGGCGTGCCGCCAGTCACCAGTTATGTGGAAAGCGCTGCGGGCGTTGCAGCGGGCGGACGCACCGGGCTGACGGCAGTGACCGTGGGCGTTTTGTTTGTCGCAGCGATGTTTTTTGCGCCGCTGGCTGGCATGATTCCCGCCTACGCCACAGCGGGCGCGCTGATTTACGTCGCGATGTTGATGATGGGCGGCATGGCCCACATCAACTGGGACGAAGCCACCGACAGCATTCCGGCGATTGTCACGGCAATCATGATGCCGCTGACTTTTTCCGTGGCCGATGGCATCGCGCTGGGCTTCATCACTTATGTGGCGCTCAAGGCAGGCACCGGCAAACACAAGGAAATCTCGGTCAGCCTGTGGGTGCTGTGCGCGATCTTCATTGCCAAGTTTATTTTTCTGTAGTTCCAAGCCTTTGAAGGAGCACACCGCATGACCCTGGAAACCTGGCTGCTGTTCAGTGGCGCCGCTTTGGTGGTGATTCTGATACCGGGACCGTTATCGCTGCTGATGATCAGCAACAGTCTGAACTACGGCTTGCTGCGTTCGTATCCAGCGTTTCTCGGCGGCGTGGTCGCTTCGGTGTGTCTGCTCAGCGCGTCGGCGCTGGGCCTTGGCGCGTTGCTGCTGGCTTCGGAACAGCTGTTCAGCGCCTTGAAAATCGTCGGCGGCCTGTATCTGTTTTATCTGGCCTGGCAAAGCTGGAAGCAATCGCGTCAGCCGGCAACGGCGGCCGAGGTTCCGCTCGCGCAGAGTAATCCGCGTTTCGGCTCACTGTTCTGGCGCGCCTTCGTGCTGGGGGCCAGCAACCCGAAGGACATCCTGTTTTTCGCCGCTTTCCTGCCGCAATTCCTCAATGCCGAGCAGCCGTTTCTCAGCCAGTTGCTGATCATGATCGCGACCTGGACCGTGCTGGATCTGTCCTGCAAGCTCGCCTACGGTTTGAGCGCCCATGGTGCGGCGCGTTATCTGCGCAGCGGCAAGGGCCAGACCTGGTTCAACCGCATCAGCGCCGGATTGTTTGGTACGGCGGGGGCGGCTTCGTTGTTGAGTCGGTAGCGTCCAATGTGTACGGACCATTGTGGGAGCGAGCTTGCTCGCGAAGAGGGAATGACACCCGGCACATTTTCGATGCCTGAAACATCGCTTCGCGAGCAAGCTCGCTCCCACAATAGCGACCCAAAATCCGCAGACCAAAAAAAGCCCGCAGTGTGGGCGGGCAAGGTAAATGTTGAACCTGTCGCGACGCGCTAGCTGCCGCGATAGGTCGAATAGCTGTAGGGCGAGATTAGCAGCGGCACGTGATAGTGCTCCTGACCCGCGTCAATGCCGAAGCGCAACACCACCACATCCAGAAAGGCCGGATCCGGCAATGCAGTGCCGCGCGCACGGTAGTAATCACCTGCATGAAATTGCAGCTGATACACACCCGAACGGTAATCATCGCCCTGTAACAAAGGGCCGTCGCAACGGCCATCGCTGTTGGTCACGGTGCTGGCAATCCGATCAAGGCGCTCGCCCTCAACCCGGTACAGCTCGACCTTGATCGCGCTGCCGGGGCAGCCGTGTGCAGCGTCCAGTACGTGCGTCGTCAATCTTCCCATTGCTCGTCTGCGCCTCCTCAAAAGAATCAAATGTCTGGGCTCGCCTCAAAACGGTGCTGCCCAGCGCCGCAAAAAAAGCGGGCGATGCACGATTAAGACACTTTTATAAAAAGTTGTACACAATTAAAAGCACCTTCTGCCTCAGGAAATTCAGATGCCATAGAGTCTCCCCGGTTTATCGGGAATTGAGGATATTGTTGAGGTTTTTCAGTGGAACCTGACCACTCAGGCAAGTTTCTTGCAGCGTTACGTTTCATCAGAAGGGTGAAAAAACAGAGTTACAAGTTGCAAACAAAGTTGTATACAATCTCAACGCCGCAGTGAAGGCAGGCAAAACCATTGCCTCTTGCGAGACACGACACACAGACACGAGGAAGACTGCAGTGAGCGCTGACTACCCACGCGACCTGATCGGCTACGGCAGCAACCCGCCCCATCCACACTGGCCGGGCAACGCGCGCATTGCCTTGTCCTTCGTGCTCAATTACGAGGAAGGTGGCGAGCGCAATATCCTGCATGGCGACAAGGAGTCCGAAGCCTTTCTGTCGGAAATGGTCTCCGCGCAACCGCTGCAGGGCGAGCGCAACATGAGCATGGAATCGCTCTACGAATACGGCAGTCGTGCCGGTGTGTGGCGCATTCTCAAGTTGTTCAAGGAGTTTGATCTCCCGCTGACGATTTTTGCCGTGGCCATGGCCGCGCAACGGCATCCGGAGGTCATCCGCGCCATGGTCGCCGCCGGCCATGAAATCTGCAGCCATGGTTATCGCTGGATCGACTATCAGTACATGGACGAGGCGCAGGAACGCGAGCACATGCTCGAAGCGATCCGCATTCTCACCGAGATCAGCGGCGAACGTCCGCTGGGCTGGTACACCGGCCGCACCGGCCCGAACACGCGGCGGCTGGTGATGGAAGAAGGCGGTTTTCTTTACGACTGCGACACCTATGACGACGACCTGCCCTATTGGGAGCCGAACAATCCCACCGGCAAGGCGCATCTGGTGATTCCGTACACCCTGGATACCAATGACATGCGCTTCACCCAGGTGCAGGGTTTCAACAATGGCGAGCAGTTTTTCCAGTACCTGAAAGACGCTTTCGACGTGTTGTACGCCGAAGGTGCCGAGGCACCAAAGATGCTTTCCATCGGTTTGCATTGCCGCTTGATCGGCCGCCCTGCCCGCCTTGCTGCACTCAAGCGCTTCATCGAATATGCAAAAAGTCATGAGCAGGTCTGGTTTACCCGCCGCGTCGACATCGCCCGCCACTGGCACGCGCAACACCCGTTCAATCCACAGGCGGAGGCTACGCTGTGAGCCACTTCAAGACGCTGAAACCCTCGACTTTGAGCCGCGAAGCTTTCGTCGAGACATTCGCCGACATCTACGAGCATTCGCCGTGGGTCGCTGAACAGGCCTACGACAAAAGCCAGGGCGCGGAACTTGATGACGTCGAGACGCTGCATGCACGTATGAGCGACATCCTGTTGAGTGCTGATCACGCCGCACAACTGGCGCTGATCAATGCTCACCCGGACCTTGCCGGCAAAGCCGCCGTGCAGGGCCAACTGACCGAAGCCAGCACCCACGAACAAGCCGGCGCCGGTATCCACCAATGCACGGCTGAAGAGTTTCAGCGCTTCACCGAGCTGAACGACGCCTATAAAGCGAAGTTTGCGTTCCCCTTCATCATGGCGGTCAAAGGCAGCAACCGGCATCAGATCCTCGCCGCATTCGAGACGCGCATTCACAATCCGGTGGAAACCGAATTCAAATGCGCACTGGCAGAAATCAACAAGATCGCCCTGTTCCGTTTGCAGGCGCTGTGATGTTTACCACCTTTGCGACCCACCATTCCCACGCCACCGACTGAAAAAAGGCAGACAAAAAGAATGAAAGCTTACGCCGTACCCTTCGAAAAATTCGTCAACCTGGCCGATGCGCGCCTGGGCACCAAGATCATCTCCGTCACCGACGACTGGTTCGCTGACGCCAACCGTCTGTTCCAACCCACGCCTGCCGTGTTCAAGGAAGGCGTGTTCGATGACAACGGCAAGTGGATGGACGGCTGGGAATCGCGCCGCAAACGTTTCGAAGGTTACGACAGCGCGGTGATCCGCCTGGGTGTTGCCGGTTCGATCAAAGGCGTGGACATCGACACCTCGTTCTTCACCGGCAACTATCCGCCTTCGGCGTCGTTGGAAGCCTGTTTCCTGGCCTCCGGCGAACCGGATGACAACACCCAGTGGACGGAAATCCTCTCGGCAGTGGAACTGAACGGCGACAGCCATCACTTCCATGAAATCAGCAATGACCAGGCATTCAGCCACCTGCGTTTCAACATCTATCCGGATGGCGGCGTCGCGCGTTTGCGGGTCTATGGCATCCCGTTCCGCGACTGGTCGGCGGTGGCCGACAACGAGCAGGTCGATCTGGCTTCGGCGCTCAACGGCGGCCGTGCCTTGGCGTGTTCCGACGAGCACTTCGGGCGCATGAGCAACATTCTCAATCCAGGCCGGGGCGTGAACATGGGCGACGGCTGGGAAACCGCACGCCGTCGCACGCCGGGCAATGACTGGGTGATCGTCGCCCTGGGTCATGCCGGGGAAGTCGAGAAAGTTATCGTCGACACCCTGCATTTCAAAGGCAACTACCCGGACAGCTGCTCGATCCAGGGTGCATTCGTCAAAGGCGGCACCGACAATCAGATTGAAACCCAGAGCCTGTTCTGGCGCGAATTGCTGCCCAGCCAGAAACTGCAAATGCACGCCGAGCATGAGTTCGCCGAACAGATCAAGGCACTGGGGCCGATCACTCACATCCGGCTTAATGTGTTCCCGGATGGCGGGGTGAGTCGTTTGCGGGTATTAGGCAAAGTGTCGAAATGACGCTTGCGGGATCGTGGTGTTTTTAAATCCTGAATACAACAGAAGACCCAACATGCGCACATTGACCATCGAGCCGTTGACCAAAGAAGCCTTCGCCCCTTTCGGTGATGTGATCGAAACCGACGGCAGCGATCACTTCATGATCAACAACGGCTCGACCATGCGTTTTCATCGTTTGGCCGAAGTGGAAACCGCAACGCCGGATGACAAGGCGATCATCAGTATTTTCCGCGCCGAAGCGCTGCAGATGCCGTTGACGGTGTGCATGCTGGAACGCCATCCGCTGGGCAGCCAGGCCTTCGTGCCGCTGCTCGGCAACCCTTTTCTGATCGTGGTCGCGCCACTTGGCGATGTACCTGAATCAGAGTTGGCCCGCGCCTTCATTTCCAATGGCAGGCAGGGCGTTAATTACCATCGCGGCGTCTGGCACCACCCGGTGCTGACGATCGAAAAGCGGGATGACTTCCTGGTGGTTGATCGCAGTGGAACTGGCAATAACTGCGATGAGCATTTCTTCACTGAGAGCCAGAGGCTGGTTCTCGACCCCCACCAGCAGGTTGCGTGAAAACGTAGCGAGCGAAGGCAAGACAAGGCGAAAACAGGCGAGGACGCGGAGTTTAGGCTTCTAAATGAGCAGTCCGAGCCTGTTTTCAACGCAGTATTGCATGCGTAGCGCCGAAGGTGCCCAGCCCGCAGTAGTTTTCACGCCAGCTGCGATAAGAGAAGGGCCTGAATACCCTATAAGTGGTATCCGGCAAAAGGTAAAAACCGTGGAAGCACATTTGATGGAATGGCTGAATCTGAGCGTGCGCTGGATTCACATGATTGTCGGGATCGCCTGGATCGGCGCGTCCTTCTATTTCGTCTGGCTGGAGAACAACCTCAACCGGGTCAATCCGCGTGACGGTTTGTCCGGGGATTTGTGGGCCATTCATGGTGGCGGCATCTATCACCTGGAAAAATACAAGCTCGCCCCGCCGGCCATGCCCGACAATCTGCACTGGTTCAAATGGGAAGCGTATTTCACCTGGCTGTCCGGCGTCGCGCTGTTATGCGTGGTGTTCTACGCCAATCCGACCCTGTATCTGCTGGCTCCAGGCAGCAGCCTGTCCGGCCTTGAAGGCGTTGCCCTGGGCTTGGGCTCGTTGTTCGTCGGCTGGTTCGTGTACAGCTTTCTCTGCGATTCGGCCTTGGGCAAACGCCCTGCCCTGCTCGGTTTTATCCTGTTCGTGCTGCTGATCGCTGCGGCCTACGGTTTCAGCAAGGTGTTCAGCGGGCGCGGCGCTTATCTGCATGTCGGCGCGATCATCGGCACGATCATGGTCGGTAATGTGTTCCGCATCATCATGCCCGCCCAGCGCGCGCTGGTGGCGGCCATCGCCGAGAACCGCACGCCGGACCCATCGCTGCCAGCCAAGGGCCTGCTGCGTTCGCGACACAACAACTACTTCACCTTGCCGGTGCTGTTCATCATGATCAGCAACCACTTTCCGAGCACTTACGGCAGCCAATACAACTGGTTGATCCTGGCCGGCATTGCGGTTTTGGCGGTGCTGGTTCGTCACTATTTCAACACCCGACACAACAGCCATAAATACGCCTGGACCCTGCCCGTCGCGGCGCTCGGCATGTTGTGCCTGGCTTATGTGACCGGTCCTGCGCAAATGCCAAGAGCGCCGGAAGCGGCGAAGATCGACTATCAGCCGCTGCCGGGTACAGCCATTGGCGGTTATCGCCATGACGAAGCCAGGCCGGAACCTGCTCCGGCACCGGTTGAGGTTGCCAAGGCCAGCCCCGGTGTCGATTTCAACAAGGTACACAGCGTGATTCAGGAGCGCTGCGCGGTGTGTCATTCGGCCAAGCCCACCAGCCCGCTGTTCAGCACCGCACCGGCCGGAATCATGTTCGACACGCCGCAGCAGATCCAGCAACTGGCGCCGCGCATCCAGGCCCAGGCCGTGGTCTCGCAAATCATGCCGCTGGGCAACATCACCCAGATGACCCAACAGGAACGTGAGTTGCTGGGGCAATGGATTGATAAGGGGGCGCAAACGAATTGAGGCAGCCTCTAGCCTCAAGCTTTTAGCTGCAAGAAGAGGTTCACAACGGCTCTTCTTGAAGCTTGTAGCTTGCGACTTGTAGCTGCTCCCGACTACCCACAACAACCCCAAAATAAAAACAATGAGGTGTTGCATGTCCGAGTCCACTCACGCGCGCATCCCCGCCGCGCCACCAAGACAGCCCCTGCCACTGCTGCAATTATTCCTGGTGGGCCTGCAACACGTGCTTTTGATGTACGGCGGCGCCATCGCTGTGCCGCTGATCATCGGTCAGGCCGCCGGCTTGTCCCGGGAAGAAATCGCCTTTCTGTGGTGATCATCTTCGTTGAATCCACCGGCATGTTCCTCGCCCTGGGCAAGATCACCGACCGTGAAGTCACCCCGGCCATGCTGCGACGCGGTCTGCTCTGCGATGCGGCGGCGTCGTTTCTTGCGGGTTTCCTGAATACTTTCACCCACTCCTCATTCGCGCAAAACATCGGTCTGGTACAGATGACCGGCGTGCGTTGCCGATCCGTCACGGTGGTGGCCGGCGCTTTTCTGATCGCCCTGAGTCTGCTGCCCAAGGCGGCGTTTCTGGTGGCATCGATCCCGCCTGCTGTACTGGGTGGCGCGGCCATCGCGATGTTCGGCATGGTGGCGGCGACCGGGATCAAGATTCTCCAGGAAGCAGACATCGGCGACCGGCGCAACCAGCTACTGGTCGCGGTGAGCATCGGCATGGGCCTGATTCCGGTGGTGCGCCCGGAATTCTTCGCGCACCTGCCGCAATGGATGGGACCGATCACCCATAGCGGCATCGCCATGGCGACCCTCAGCGTGGTGCTGTTAAACCTGCTGTTCAATGTTCTCGGCGGCGCGGCTCGGCAATCATCGAGCGACGCCCTGCATCCGCACTGAACAAACGCGGCGGCACGGACGATAACTGGCAAGCAGACGTGCCCCAGGATCGTCACCTGTGCCCCGTCGCAGCGCACTTGAGCCTGATGGCGAGAGCCAGTATTCTCCGCCGCCGCGCCAAAACCGCACATCTTTGGATCCTGACCAACCGGACAGCTAGCTGACCGAGCGGTCAACTGCATGAGTTTCGGGAAAAACGCCTTGAATCGACAGCCCAGACAGCTTTCGATTGCACTTTTGCGCTTTTTTTATGGCATTGGCCCAGCTCTTGCTATGTATCCAACGCAGCTCAAAGCTGACCAAACAGACATGTTTTAACCGGCAATAAAAGGCGCCAAAACAGAGCGCCAAAAACAGACCTATCAACAGGGGAAACAACGCATGAAACGTACTATTTCCAGTCTGGTATATGCCGGCAGTTTGTTGGCCGCCGGACATACGATGGCCGGCGATCTTCTGCAATGGCAGAGCAACAGCCTGACGTATCTGAACGGTCGCGACTTCGCAGTCAACCCGTCAAATCAACAGACCTTCACCTTCGAACATGCTGACGGCTGGAAATACGGCGACAACTTCCTGTTTATCGACAAGATTTTTTATAACGGCAAAGGCGACGCCACTTCAGGCGATAACACCTATTACGGCGAGATCTCCCCACGCTTGTCCATGGGCAAGATTTTTGGTCAGAAATTCGAATTCGGCCCAATCTCCGACGTATTGCTCGCCGCAACGTATGAGTTTGGCGAAGGCGACAACGAGTCATACCTGATCGGTCCGGGCTTTGACTTGAAGATCCCTGGTTTCGATTACTTCCAGCTGAACTTCTACAAGCGCTATACCGACGGCCATCGCCAAGGCTACGGCGCCTGGCAGGTGACTCCGGTGTGGTCCTACACTATTCCCGTGGGCAAATCCGATATCCTGATCGACGGTTTCATGGACTGGGTCGTGGATAACAAGTCCGATCACAATGGCGAATACAAATCCAACGTGCACTTCAACCCACAGATCAAATACGACCTGGGCAAAGCGCTGAACCTGCCGGATCGCCAACTGTATGTCGGTATCGAGTACGACTACTGGTCTGACAAATATGGCATCGAAGACACCAAGTACTTCGATACCAATCAAAATACGGCCAGTTTGCTGGTGAAAGTGTTCTTCTGATCGAACGCTGGCGAGGGCCATCAGCGCCCTCGCCGATTTCACTTGGCCGCAGTCGCTTGATAGCCGCTGGATGTGAATTGTTTTTTCACATCTCTTTGACCCCTAATTCACTACCCCTTCCCTAAGATCGGCGCCAAGGCAGTCACTCGTCCCTGAGTACTCGCCCAGTTACGGTCTTCAGCACGCCCCCGTTTTACGACGCTGTCGATATCGATAATCCGCCCCAGACGATAGATAGCGCCTCATCATGGAATCACTGTTCAGCCGAATCATTGCTCATGGCCGCGCGAGCACTCAACCGGGCACCCGCGTTCCAGCGCGGTATAAGACGCTGGTGGTGACGCTGTCTTTTGCCATCCTGGCGGTATTGATCGGTATGTGGTTCCTGCGCGCACCGGCGCCGGTGGACCTGGCTCAGGGCCGCAACATGCGCAATGCGGATGTGTATGCGCGCTGGGCCAAAGGCGAACTGGTGGTGCTGGTCCGGCATGCCGAGCGCTGCGATCACTCCACCAATCCTTGCCTTGATGTCGCCGACGGCATTACGCGCAAGGGTCGGAGCTCGGCAGTGGAGCTGGGCAATTCCTTCCGCACGCTGGGCCTGGCCAATGCCGATATTTTCAGCAGCCCGCTGGCCCGAACCCGGCAGACCTCGACCTTCGCCTTCAATCAGGCAAGTGCCGGTGAAGACTGGCTGATCAACTGTCGGCGCAGCATGCTGGAGGATGTGCTGCGCCACAAAGCCGATCACCGTAATTTGATCCTGGTGACTCACAGCGAATGCATCGACCAGCTGGAGCGGTCGCTACAGGTATCGTCGCGCTCAATGCTTGATTACGGTAGCTCGCTGTTCGTCGCCGTGGATCCCCAGGACCATACCGCACACGTCCTGGGTTTCCTCGACGCGCCGGACTGGAAGTCTGTACTTGCCAAACGCCCGTAACCATCATGAATAACATCGAGCCGGGACATGCCGCGTGAATAATCCAAAACATCAGTTTTATCTAATCAATATTGGCCTGCCGCTGTTCCTGGCACTGATGGTATTTGTTGTGTTCGACTTGACGCAACTGGACGTCGCAATCAGCAATCTCTTGTATAACGCCGACACCAAGACATTCTGGCTGGAACACAACAAATTGTTCGAGAACATCACTCATCGTTGGGCACGGATCATTCCGAACTGGACAGGTGAAGCTGCGATTATCGGTGCCGTGCTGTCTTTTCTGTGGCCCCGATTCAATGCTGAAAAACATGGGCGGATGATTGCCTTTCTAGAGAGAACTCACGGCGCCAGGCTGTTGCAGTTCTGCACGCGGCACCGTCGCGATTTTCTATTCCTGGTCTTCTCCTTCGCGATAACCACCGGTGTTATCCACTACTTCAAAAGCCACACCAGCATTTACTGCCCGATCGAAACAACGCTGTATGGCGGCGCGATGGAAAAGAAAGAGTGGTTCGAAAACTTCAGCCTGCTGCGTGAGGCCGGCGAAGGCCGCTGCTGGCCCGGCGGCCATGCCTCCGGTGGTTTCACCATGCTCGCCCTGTACTTCGTCGCCCGCCGTTATCGCTGGCGGCATGCCAAAGCGCTGCTTTATTGGACGTTATTGCTCGGCATGGTTTATGGCACCACCCGGGTTTTACAAGGCTGGCACTTTATGTCGCACACATTCTGGGCCGGTATTCTGGTCTGGTTCTCGGCATTCTTTACCGCCCTGGCTTTTTATGGCCAGAGCGTGCTGGAACTACCGCTGCGTAAAGCCGATGTTCCGGCGGCCTCAGTGGCGCAAACCAAGTTCGCTGCAGACAACCAATAACCGCATCAAGAGATTTTTCATCTAAAGCTGACTCATTTTTTACTTTTGACTTGGCATTATTCATTCAGGGTCGGACGCAATGTCCGACTCTTGCGATGTAATCCACAAACAATAAATTCGCTGGCCCACTTTCGAGTTTCAAACATGAATAAACTTCCGCAGATCACGCTCGCGTTCTGGATCATGAAAATCTGTGCCACCACATTGGGCGAAACAGCCGGTGATTTGCTGTCAATGACACTGGATGTGGGCTACGCGATGAGTTCGCTGATATTGATCAGCGTCTTCGTCGCGACCTTGTTCACACAACTGGCCTCCAAACGTTACCACCCGGCGCTTTACTGGATCGTGATTCTTTCTACCAGTACGGCTGGTACAACCATGTCGGACTTCATGGATCGCACGCTCGGCCTTGGCTATGCCACCGGTTCGGCCATTCTGATCGCAGTTCTGCTGGCGATATTCGCCGTTTGGTATTTCAGTGAAAAATCACTGTCCGTTGACCGCATTACCACCCTCAAGGGTGAGCTGTTTTACTGGTTCGCAATATTGTTCTCGAACACGCTGGGCACCGCATTGGGTGACTTCCTGGCAGACGATTCAGGACTGGGCTTTGCAGGCGGAGCGTTGTTGATCGGCACCGCCATCGCCGTGGTCGTCGCGCTCAAGTTCTTCACCCGAATTTCGTCTGTGCTGCTGTTTTGGGTGGCGTTCGTCCTGACCCGGCCTTTCGGCGCAACGCTGGGCGATGTGCTGACCAAACCCGCTGAAAAAGGTGGCCTGGATTTCGGGACAGTAGGCTCGTCACTGGTGTTACTGACAGTACTGGTCGCATTGGTGGTGCTGGCGACGTTCTACAACAGCCAGAAGAACCCGAGAATAAACCAGCCGCAACTGGCCGCTGTTGAGGATAACTGAGGTTGTCGCCGTCAATTCCTGGGCATATTACGAATCCCGCGGTAAGTCCCACGGCAACGGTTTACCCGCGCGAATGTTCGAATTGATCGAGCGCAGCAGCTCCAGCGGATCACGGTCGGTGCGGGCGTGGCTTTGCTCGTCGACCCAGCTCGTGACCTGTTTGCGCTCAAGACTCGGTCGCAGATGAAGAATCTCTACCAACTGGCGCTCGCACTGTTGTGCATACGCAACGACGCTGGAAAACAAAGGACTATTACCACTCATTGAGTCGAACCTCGCCATTCAGGCCCTGATACGTTTCCAGATTTTCCCGGCAACGGTCACCAGCAATACCAGCAGTGCGCCCGCTACCAACCCCGCGACGGCGTCAATGACCGTCGGGACAACCATTGAAAAGCCACCCACCGCCTCGGCAGCACGCTGGGTCAGGTTTTCGCTCCAGTGATGCGCGAACGGCAGGCCGTGGGTGAGGATACCGCCGCCGACCATGAACATGGCAGCGGTGCCGACAATGGACAGCACCTTCATCAACACCGGTGCCAGCCAGAGCAACGCGCTGCCCAGCCCTTGCAGCGCCGCATTGGCGCCTTTCTTCAAATGCAGCCCAAGGTCATCAAGCTTGACGATACCGGCTACCAGGCCATAAACGCCGACAGTGATGAGCACCGCCACGATCACCAGCACGCCGACCTGATCCATGAACGGCCGGGTGGAAACCACGCCCAAGGCCAGCACGATAATTTCGGCGGAAAGAATGAAGTCGGTGCGAATCGCGCCTTTGATGCGGTCTTTTTCGAAGGCAACCATGTCGACATTCTGGTCGACGGTCGCTTGCTTGCGTTGCTGGTGCTGCGCTTCGGTTTCGGGGTGCAGCCATTTGTGCGCGATCTTTTCAAAACCCTCGAAGCACAGGAAAGCACCGCCAATCATCAACAGCGGCAAAATCCCCCACGGTGCGAAGGCACTGATCAGCAATGCGGCGGGCACCAGAATTGCCTTGTTAAGCAGTGAGCCCTTGGCCACGGCCCAAACCACCGGCAACTCACGGTCAGCGCTGACGCCGGTGACTTGCTGCGCGTTGAGCGCAAGATCATCGCCCAGCACACCGGCGGTTTTCTTTGTAGCGAGCGCGACATCGTCAAGCAGCGTTGCGATGTCATCCAGAAGAGTCAGCAAGCTTCCAGCAGCCACAGGCAATATCCTTAAAACAATCAATGAAAATCAATCTGGCGCTATTGAACCATAGCCGTGCCGGCAAGTGCCGCGATCTTGAGGCTCGCGTGAGGGCGGTGCTACCATGCGCCTCCGCTGAACGGGCAAGGAAACCTCTGGTTTATGAGCAGTATTCGCGAGCGCAATAAAGAGCTGATCCTGCGTGCAGCCAGTGAAGAGTTCGCCGACCGGGGATTTGCGGCCACCAAGACCAGCGACATCGCCGCCAAGGCCGGTCTGCCCAAACCCAATGTCTATTACTACTTCAAATCCAAGGAAAACCTCTATCGCGAGGTGCTCGAAAGCATCATCGAGCCCATCCTGCGTGCCTCGACGCCCTTCAATCGTGAAGGTGTACCGGCGCAAGTGCTCAGCGCCTACATCCGCTCCAAGATCCGTATTTCCCGCGAACTGCCGTTTGCCTCGAAAGTATTCGCCAGCGAGATCATGCACGGCGCGCCGCACCTGACGCCGGAGCAGGTCGAACAGCTCAACGGCCAGGCGCGGCACAACATCGAATGCATCCAGGCCTGGATCGACAGCGGGCAGATCGCCGGGATCGATCCCCATCACCTGATGTTCACCATCTGGGCCGCGACGCAGACCTACGCGGATTTCGACTGGCAGATTTCCACGGTCACCGGCAAAACCAGGCTCGACGATGCGGATTACGACGCGGCCGCTGAGACGATTATTCGGCTGGTGCTCAAGGGTTGTGAGCCCGACTGACCTGTTGGAGCGAGCGGGCGGCGTTCCGACTTGCCCGCGAATCAGGCGCATTGGTACGCCAGATTCACCGCGTTATCGTTCTTCGCGGGCAAGCCTCCAACGGATCTACGCACCATTCGCGACAGGACGTACAGCCGATGCATTTGCGTCTACTGGAATGCCGTCTTCCCGGCTAAAGCCGGTCCCACAAGTGGGACCGGCTTTAGCCGGGAAGGCGTCGGTTCAGACAGTACGTCTGCGGCGCCTGGCGGTTGCCCCCAGACATAGAATCTCCAACGAGCCGCGCCAAAACCCGAACAACAAAAAACCCGCCGAAGCGGGTTTTTTGCATGACCATTCCAACATCCTGTCAGTAGCCGTCCTGGCAATGGTCGATCATCCCTGATCCCGTAGCGCTTCCTTGGCTGCGGTTGTTGGATCCAATGTTATGCCTCTGCGGTGGGCAGCAATAGAGCGAACTTCCCGACTTCGTGTAAGCCTTTGGCTATACGTGGATTTGCCTTACAAAAATTTACGAACTGTCTCTCACGTTTGGCAGTCGCGGGCCGACAGTATGTAGAGGACGATCGGAATGGATGCTCTCACTATTCCTTTCCGGAGTAGCCCTCGACGCACTGGCTTGGTTCAGGCGCAGACTGCGAAAACAATAAAAATACGGAGTAATCGTCATGACTATGCGCAACTTATCGATCAGCCGCCGTCTCTGGCTGATTCTCATAGTGTCCGTATTGATGCTGTGCACGCTGACGGCGGCGATGCTCAAACAGGTTCATAGCGATCTGTACGACGCCAAAGCCCAGAAAACCATGCACGTGGTGCAAACCGCCAGCGGCATTCTCGAGTACTACCACGGCCTGGAAACCGCCGGAACGCTCACCAAAGACCTGGCTCAGGAGCAGGCGCTCAGCGCCATTCGCAGCCTGCGTTACAACCAGAACGACTACTTCTGGATCAACGATCTGCGCCCGGTGATGATCATGCACCCGGTCAGCCTGAAATTGATCGGTCAGGATTTGTCAGCGATCAAGGACCCGGACGGTTTCGCTCTCTTCAATGAAATGGTTGCGGTGGCCAAGTCCAAAGGCGCCGGGATGATCCAGTACCGTTGGCCAAAACCGGGTGCCAGCGAACCTGTGCGGAAAATTTCCTATGTGCAACTCTTCGCACCCTGGGGCTGGATCCTGGGCTCCGGCGTTTATGTTGACGATGTCTCGGCCGAGTTCCAGCAGCAAGTCTGGCGCGCCGTGTTGTTCAGCCTGGCGATTGTGCTAGTCATGGCATTGCTGGTCATCCTGATTGGCCGCAGCATTGTCCGGCCATTGCGCGAGTCGGTGCAGGCGATGGCCGACATTGCCAGTGGCGAAAGCGATCTGACGCGTACGTTGCAAACCCACGGCAACGACGAAATTACCCAACTGGCGAGGCATTTCAACGCCTTCACCGCCAAGCTGCGCGGCGTGGTGAGCCAGTTGCAAACCTCCGCCAATGGCCTGGAACAGGCTTCCACTGACCTGGGCCATAACGCCGAACAGGCCCAGGCGCGCAGCCAGCAGCAATCGCAACAGATGGAGCTGGTGGCCACCGCCGTCAATGAAGTCACCTACGGCGTCCAGGACGTGGCGAAGAATGCCGAACATGCCGCCAATGAAATGCGCGATGCGGAAGCTCAGGCCCATCAGGGCCAGGTCAATATCGACAGCAGCCTGCGCCAGATCGATCACCTGTCCGGCACGATCAATCAGGCCGTTGAAGTAATCCGGACCCTGGCGGCGGAAAGCACGCAGATTGGCAGCGTCCTGGAAGTCATCAGTTCCATCGCCGAGCAGACTAACCTGCTAGCCCTCAACGCCGCCATCGAAGCGGCCCGGGCCGGCGAACAGGGCCGGGGTTTTGCGGTGGTTGCCGATGAGGTGCGCTTGTTGGCGCAGCGCACGCAGAAATCCACGGCAGAAATCCAGGCGATGATCGAGCGTTTGCAAACCCACTCCAACGCGGCGGTCAAAGTCATTGCCGACAGCAGCCGTTCGTCCCAGCTGACCATCGAGCAGGCCAATCAGGCGGGCCAGAGCCTGACTTCCATCAGTCAGGCACTGCGCAACCTCAACAGCCTGAACGCATCGATTGCCAGCGCGACCCTGCAACAATCCCACGTTGTCGAGGACATCAATCAGAACGTCACCCAGGCCGCGCAACTGTCGCAAACCACCGCCATCGCCGCCGAGCAATCGAGTGGTGCCAGCCTGCATCTGCGCAATTTGAGCGAGCAACTCAACAGCCTGCTCAAGCAATTCCGCGTCTGAATACACCGGGGCCGGGAACGCAGTTTCCCGGCCTTGTCTTCACTTCCCTCCGTCCTGCCCGATCATCGGCCAATCAATCCAGCCTGCCAGGCCCGACTACGCTTGCGTTGCCTGACGTATTGCTCATAGGCTCACCCGACTTTTGCTTCGGAAGACACCATGGACAGCAACATCAGTCGGCGCGAACAGCTGCGCATCATCATTTTCCAGACCGACACTCCGGCGGGTCGACGCTTCGACAAGACGCTGCTGGCGGTGATCCTGTGCAGCCTTATCGTGGTGATCCTCGACAGTATCCCGACCATCCACGCCAACTATGCGGACTTGCTGGCGTATATCGAGTGGGGCTTCACAGCGCTATTTCTCGCCGAGTACATCCTGCGTCTGTACTGCTCGCCGCGACCGCTGCAGTACGCATTCAGCTTCTATGGGCTGGTTGACCTGCTGGCCATCGTCCCCGGGATCCTCGCGATTTATTACAGCGATGCGCAATACCTGTTGATCATCCGGATCGTACGGATGCTGCGTATTTTCCGGGTGCTCAAGCTCAGCCCCTATCTGAAGCAGGCCAACTATCTGCTGGCAGCGCTGCGCGGCAGCAAACAGAAAATCATCGTGTTTCTGGTCAGCGTTTCGACGCTGGTCATTGTGTTCGGCACCCTGATGTACGTAATCGAAGGGCCGGAACATGGCTTCACCAGTATTCCCACCGGGATTTACTGGGCCATCGTGACCCTGACCACCGTTGGCTTCGGCGACATCGTGCCCAAGACGCCGCTGGGACAGATACTGTCTTCGCTGGTGATGATTACCGGTTATTCGATCATTGCCGTACCCACCGGGATCTTCACTGCCGAGCTGGCCAATGCCATGCGCGGCGAACAGTTGCAGCACGATTGCCCGGTATGCGCCAAGAACACCCACGAGCACGGAGCGGCGTTCTGTTCGCGTTGCGGCAATCAGCTGTTTCCACGTACCAGTGAAAAGGCATAACCCAATAATTTTTTAATCTATAAAGGCCTAAGGCTGTCCAGTTATAGTCGCGGGCAATAAGCCATCAATTTTATAAGAACGCTCATCTACAAAAGGAATGTGCAGTGAACAAACTTTTCGCCGCCTCGTTACTGGCAGCAGGCCTGGCTTTGAGCAGCGCAGCTCAGGCTGCCCCGACTCTGCTCAACGTGTCGTATGACGTGATGCGGGACTTCTACAAGGATTACAACGCTGCGTTCCAGAAGCACTGGAAAGCCGATCACCAGGAAGATATCGCGGTGCAGATGTCGTTCGGTGGTTCGAGCAAGCAAGCGCGCTCGGTGATCGACGGCCTGCCCGCCGACGTGATCACCATGAACATGGCCACCGACATCAATGCCTTGGCCGACAATGGCAAGCTGGTCCCGGACAACTGGGTTACCCGCCTGCCGAACAACAGCGCGCCGTTCACCTCCGCAACCGTGTTCATCGTGCGCAAGGGCAACCCCAAAGCCCTGAAAGACTGGCCTGACCTGATCAAAAGCGGCGTTGAAGTCATCGTACCCAACCCGAAAACTTCGGGTAATGGCCGCTACACCTATCTGTCGGCCTGGGGTTACACCCTGAAGAATGGCGGCGATGAAGCAGCAGCGAAGAAGTTCGTCGGCCAACTGTTCAGCCATGTTCCGGTACTCGATACCGGCGGCCGTGGCGCGACCACAACCTTCATGACCAACCAGATCGGCGACGTGCTGATCACCTTTGAGAACGAAGCGGAGATGATCGCCCGGGAATTTGGTCGCGACCAGTTCGAGGTGATTTACCCAAGCGTTTCGGCAGAAGCCGAGCCGCCGGTGAGCGTGGTCGACAAAGTCGTCGACAAGAAAGGCACCCGCGCCGCCGCTGAGGAATACCTGAAGTACCTGTGGTCGCCTGAAGGCCAGGAAATCGCCGCCGCCAACTACCTGCGTCCGCGCGACCCGGCGGTGCTGGCCAAATACACCGATCGGTTCCCGAAAGTAGACTTCCTGTCGGTTGAGAAAACCTTCGGCGACTGGCGCACCGTGCAGAAGACCCATTTCAACGATGGCGGCGTGTTCGACCAGATTTATCCGGCGAAGTAACTCAATCGCGCTGTAGGAGCCTCGCCAACAAGTTGGCTCCTACAGGCTGTGTGAAAACGTCACGAGCGAAGGCAAGACAAGGCAAAAACAGGCGGAAAAGCGGAGTCCAGGTGTTCTAAATGAGCATTTTCCGCCTGTTTTTAACGCAGTATTGCCGAGCGCAGTAGTTTTCACACAGCCTGTACAGATTACAAACCCTTACATATCGAGTTACAAGATCCCCTTCTCTCCCGCTCATACCTGGGCCAAGCACTCTAAAGATTTCCTACAAGTCGTCGATAAACTTCCTACACCAAACGCACATGGAGTGACGACATGGAAATCTCTTTGACTGCCGGCTCGACCCTGGCATCGACAATGCGACTCAACCCATCCAGCCAGACCCTGACCGCGCAGCCCATCAGCGAGGATCAGAAATCGGCGTTCAGCAACGCCACGCCGGCGGCGATTTATCATCCAAGTGAAGCAGCCCAGGCGCTAAGTCAGACCACATCGACTCAGCCCATGGTCGTCGTAAACACCTATGGTCGTCCTCAGTCTGCCGATTTCCCGGCGATGGCCAAGCTCCAGCAAGGTGCTTTTTATGGTTTGAAGTCCGCGTTCGAGGAGTTCAACTCAGCCCTTGCGTCCGCTTTCCCGGACCTCGCCGAGAAGAAATTCGGTTTCACCATCGAGGCCGACGGCAAACTCAAGGCGCTCAACAGCGCGGGCGAGCTCAGCGCTACCGATATGGATCAACTGGATAAACTGCTGAACGCCTCCAGCTCGCTGAAAAGCGCTGCCGGCACCTACCGGGATGCTTCCATAGATCTGGTGGCGGCCGACGGAACCTGGGGCGGCTCTTATCTGGGCGATTACCAGCTGGACAAGGACAATTTCGCCAGCACCATTGATCTGGCGGCGTTGTTCATCCCCAAAGGCACCACGCCTAATCCTGAAGCCATCGCGGGTTGGTTCTCGCACCAGCTATGGAGCAAAGGTGAACTCGCGACGCCAGAATCGCATGCGGTCATCCTGGCCTCCCGCGACGCCGCACGCCACGCGCAGGAAGCGGCTGAGACAGCGAAGGGCTGAGATCTCCCGTCGTCCAGAGGCCGCGTAGTCGCGCGACAAACACCGACACCTGTTGGAACGAGGCATTCGCGGGCAAGCCTCGCTCCAACAGAATCGGCGAACGGCTTGCCTCCGCTGCGAAAACAGAGCACTGCGACTCAAGAGCGCGAGAGTGGATACGCAGGCAGTTCGGACCTCCGGCAGCCGACTTTCTACAGAGTTTTCAATTCCCGAACTGACGGCTCAAACCCGCTGGCACACCGCTGGAATCGGTTTCCTGCCACGGGCCGTTGGCCGTGGTTGACCAGCTCCAGCCGCTGTTCCAGCGGTAGTAAGTCCGCTGGCGATAGAAGGTGTTCGGTTGGTCATCCAGCACATGAACGCCCAGCCTCGCATCCCAGTGACTGTTGCCACCCGGTGGCGGCGCGAAGTTGGCCGAGGTCTTCGGGCCTGCCGCAGGGGCCTTGGGCGGTTGCGGAGCGCTTGGCTTACCCGGCGCCGATGGTTTGCCGGGCAAACTCTGGATCGGCTCCTGACTGCGTGGGCCGGTAGGCTGGACCGCACAGGCGCTCAGGCCAAGGACCATACCCAACAAGGTGATGCGTGCTGCGCGGTACATAAGCGGATTCTCTACTGATCTGGACTGTCGATGGTGAGCGTCTGCAACGCCGTGACGCTGCTGGCCAGCGGCTTGCTGCGGCCGATCCACTCGCCGGTGGTCGGCTGGCCTGCACGGGATACCCGCGCCACCAGTTGGACTTCAGGGAAGTTCGACAGTTTCAGTTGCGGCATCATCGCGTCGGCGTCTGCCAGTTCGACTTCTGCGGGCAAGTCCGCGATCGTCACGCGCTTGACTGCCAGAGGCGCTGGCGGGCCTTTGATCGCGCGGGCGAAGATGAACACGCTGTCGCCCGGCGCTACCTTGGCTTTCAGTTCCGGCGCCAGATCAACCCGAACTTTGATGCGTGCCGTCTGGCTCGCTGCAACCGCAGGTGCCTGAACAACGCCACCGCTGGCCGTGAGTTTCTCACTGGCACGGGCGATGCCGCCTTCCAGCGCCGAGCGGGACGGATCCTGCGGCGGCAGGACCGCCAACAGACGCTTCCAGTAATCCACGGCTTGCTGATAACGCTCGGTCTCGAAAGCGGCGATGCCTAACAGGCCCAGGCTGGTGACTTCCTTCGGATCGGCCTTGAGGGCCTCATCGGTCAGCGCCTGGACTTGCGCGGTGAATTTCTTGCCGCCGGCGAAGTACAACGCCTGCGCCCATTGCCCCAGGAGTTCCGGCGGCCGTCCGGCCAGGGCCGCGGCACGTTCGAACATCGCCGCAGCATCTGCCGGACGATCCTGGGCCATGTAGGTGCGCGCCAGAAAGTAAATCCCTTCGGCCGAATCCGGCTGGGCCTTCACTGCGCGTTCCAGGCGGCTGGTCATTTCCTGCAGGGAACCAGGTGGCTGCGCAAACTCGCGAGTCAGCTCGACCTTGTCACTGGCGCCGAAATGCAGATACAACGCCAGACCCAGAACCGGCACTAGTACCGCCGCCAGCAATGGCAGAGGCTTGCCCAGACGTAAGGTGCGCAGCGGTTCGACGCCCTCGGTGTCAGCCAGCAGCTCTCGGGCAGCTTCGGCGCGGCCATTGTCCATCTGCACCGCAGACAACACGCCCTCCGCCTGCTGACCTTGCAACTCGGCCACACGTTCCTGATACAGGGCGACGTTGAGCGCCGTGCGGTCTTCTTCGCTTTGCGCACGACGGCCACGCAGGACGGGGATCAACAGGAAACTCAGGGCCACCAGCAACAACAGGCCAGCAGCTAGCCAGAAATCAATCATTCGCGGTTTTTATCCAACAGGTGGGCGAGGCGCTGACGCTCCTCGTCGGAAAGGGCGTCGGTGTCGTTGCGACCCTGGCCACGGCGACGTACGACAATCACGCCGATCACCAACAGGCCGCCGATCAGCAGACCGGCCGGGCCGAACCAGAGAATCCAGGTGCGGGAGGTGAGAGCCGGCTTGTAGCGCACGAAGTCGCCGTAGCGGTCGACCATGAAATCAATGATCTGCTGATTGCTCTGCCCTTCGCCGAGCATGCGGAAGATTTCCTTGCGCAGGTCGGCGGCAATCGGGGCGTTGGAATCGGCAATGTCCTGATTCTGACACTTGGGGCAACGCAGCTCTTTGGTCAGCTCGGCATAACGCGCGCGTTCGGCGTCATCGCGAAACTCATAGGCATCGATGGCGGCGTGGGCCACGCTCGCGCAGCTTAAAGCGAGCAAGACAGCAGCGACCGTCCGCCGAATTATCAGCGGGAGCGAGCTTGCTCGCGAAAAGGCCGGTGCATCCGCAGCCTTTTTGGCGGCAGCTGCATTGCATTCGCGAGCAAGCTCGGCTCCCACAGAAGCTTGCACAACCCGTGGGAGCGAGCTTGCTCGCGAAAACGCCGGTGCATCCGCAGCATGTTTGGCGTCAGTAACGTCGCATTCGCGAGCAAGCCCGGCTGCTACAGAAGTCCGCAAATCCAGGCGCTTCATTGGCGAGCCTCATCAACCAACCCCTGATACAACCCGGCCAGTTGCTCACGCCACACGGTTTCGTCGATCACGCCGACGTACTTGTGACGAATGATGCCTTTGCTGTCGATCAGGAACGTCTCCGGCGCGCCGTAAACGCCCAGATTCAGGCCCAGGCTGCCCTGTTCGTCGCGGATGTTCAGCACATATGGGTTATGAAAGTCCTGAAGCCATTTCAGGGCGTCGGCATTCACATCCTTGTAGTTGATGCCGTAGATCACCACGCCTTGCTGAGCCAGTTTGTTGAGCACCGGATGCTCGACCCGGCAAGCCACGCACCAGGTGCCCCAGACGTTGACCAGCGCCGGTTTGCCTAGCAGGTCGGCGCGGGTCAGCACCTTGTCGCCCTGCACCTGAGGCAGGGAAAACTCGGGGAATGGCTTGTTGATCAAGGCCGATGGCAACTCGGCCGGGTCCAGGTACAGACCGCGATAAAGAAACACCGCGACAGCGAGGAAAATCGCCAGCGGCAACAACAGAATCCAACGCTTCATACCGCCGCCTCCGCGAGGCCCAGGGCATCACGCACTTTGCTTTTCACCTTGACCCGGTAACGCTTGTCCATCGCGGCCAATATGCCGCCCAACGCCGTGATCAAACCGCCGAACCAGATCCAGCGCACGAAAGGCTTGACGTGAACGCGTACCGCCCAGGCGCCATCACCCAACGGTTCGCCCAGCGCCACGTACAGGTCGCGGGTAAATCCGGCGTCGATACCGGCTTCGGTCATCATCGATTGCTGCACGGTGTACAGGCGTTTTTCCGGGTGCAGGATGGTCACTTGCTTGCCGTCTTCAAGGACGCGAATGGTGGCGCGATCCGAGGTGAAGTTCGGCCCCTGGTAATGTTTGGCGCCATCGAATACGAACATGTAGCCACCCAGTTCCATGGATTCGCCGGGCGCCAGACGCAGGTCGCGTTCAGCACTGTTCTGGCTGGAAAGCACCACACCCAGAGCGCACACGGCGATCCCGATGTGCGCAACCTGCATGCCCCAATAGCTGCGGGTCATGCCGCGCGCGCCTTTGATCAAACCTTTGTGGCGAGTCTTGTCCAGCAAGTCGCGAACGCCTGCCAGCAATACCCACGCAGCAAGCATGAAGGTCGCCAGCACCGCCCAGTGGAAATCGTCCATGGCGAAACCGGCGATCACTGCCAGTACAGCGCTGCCGATCAGGACCGGTGCCAGCATGCTCAGCAGCCATTTGACCGGCGTGTCTTTCCAGCGCACCAGCACACCGACCGCCATCACCGCCATCAGCAGGCCCATCAAGGGTACGAACAGTGCGTTGAAATACGGCGGGCCAACGGACATCTTCGCGCCGCTCAGGGCGTCGAGCACCAGCGGGTACAGGGTGCCGAGCAGAATCATCGAGGCCGCCACCACCAATACCAGATTGTTGCCCAGCAGCAGGGTTTCCCGCGACCACAGGCCAAAGCCCACATGGCTTTTCACCACCGGCGCGCGGAAGGCGAACAAGGTCAGCGAACCGCCCACGACGAACAGCAGGAAAATCAGAATGAAGACGCCGCGCGCCGGGTCGGAAGCGAACGCGTGAACCGAGGTCAAGACGCCGGAGCGCACCAGGAATGTCCCCAGCAGGCTCAGGGAAAACGCCGCGATGGCCAGCAGCACGGTCCAGCTCTTGAACACGCCGCGTTTTTCCGTGACCGCCAGGGAGTGGATCAACGCCGTGCCGACCAGCCAGGGCATGAACGAGGCGTTTTCCACCGGGTCCCAGAACCACCAGCCGCCCCAGCCAAGTTCGTAATAGGCCCACCAGGAGCCCAGGGTGATGCCGATGCCGAGGAACGCCCAGGCAACGATGGTCCAAGGCCGCGACCAGCGCGCCCAGGCCGCATCGAGACGCCCGCCGAGCAATGCGGCGATGGCGAAGGCGAAGGCCACCGAAAAACCGACATAGCCCATGTAGAGCATCGGCGGATGCACGATCAGGCCAATGTCCTGCAACAACGGATTGAGATCGCGGCCGTTGGCTGGAATTTGCGGCAGGATGCGCGAGAACGGATTGGAGGTGAGGATCAGGAACAGCATGAAGCCGATGCTGATCATGCCCATCACCGCCAGCACGCGAGCCAGCATCACCTGAGGCAATTGCCTGGAGAAGATCGACACAGCGAAGGTCCACGCGCCGAGGATCACCGCCCAGAGCAGCAGCGAACCTTCGTGAGCGCCCCATACGGCGCTGAACTTGAAGTACCACGGCAAGGCGCTGTTGGAGTTTTCCGCTACGTAGGCCACGGAAAAGTCGTCGGTCATGAATGCATAGGTCAGACAGCCGAAAGCGAAAATCAGAAACGTGAACTGCCCCCACGCTGCTGGCTGTGCCAGGCCCATCCACATACGATCGCCGCGCCATGCGCCCATCAGCGGCACGAAGGCCTGCACGACGGCGAAGCACAGCGCCAGAATCATGGCCAGATGGCCGAGTTCAGGAATCATGGTTCAACCCTGCCTGGAAGGTGAAGAAGGCGACGCCGGTGCAGCCTGACCGCTCTCTTTGAGCGCCTTGGTGACTTCAGGCGGCATGTACTTTTCGTCGTGCTTGGCCAGCACTTCATCGGCAACCACCACGCCATCGGCGTTGAGTTTGCCCAGTGCGACGATGCCCTGCCCTTCGCGGAACAGATCCGGCAGGATGCCGCGATAAGTGATGGTCACCGACTTGTTGAAATCGGTGACGATGAACCTGACGTCCAGCGAATCCCCGGAGCGTTGCAGCGACCCTTTTTCCACCATGCCGCCGGCCCGAATACGCGTGTCATACGGGGCTTCGCCGTTGGCGATCTGGCTCGGGGTATAGAACAGGTTGATGTTTTCCTTCAGGGCACTCAAGGCCAGGGTGACGGCAACAGCGACCCCGGCCAGTATCGCGACGATGATCAACAGACGCTTTTTACGCAGCGGATTCACTTCTGGCTCTCCCAGCGCAAACGACGCGCCTCTTGTTGCAGATAACGTCGACGCGCCAATACCGGCAGCGCCACGTTGATCGCCAGCACCGACAGGCAAATGCCGTAGGCCGACCAAACGAACAGACCATGGTGACCCATGGCCAGGAATTCACCGAATGAAGCAAAATTCATTGTGCGCCTTCCTTCGCAGAGGGGTGGCCCAGGGATTTGAGCACCTCGGCCTTGACCCAACTGGCGCGCGCCTCGCGCTTTAGCACTTCAAGACGCATGCGCAGCAGCAGGACCGCACCAAAGAAACAGTAGAAACCCAGCACCGTGAACAGCAACGGCAGCCACATTTCGGCGGGCATCGCCGGTTTTTCGGTGAGGCTGAACGTGACGCCCTGATGCAGGGTGTTCCACCATTCCACCGAATATTTGATGATGGGGATGTTGATCACCCCGACAATCGCCAGCACCGCACAGGCCTTGGCGGCGCTGTCACGATTACTGATCGCGTTGCCCAGGGCAATAAGACCGAAGTACAGGAAAAGCAGAATCAACATGGACGTAAGGCGTGCATCCCAGACCCACCACGAACCCCAGGTCGGTTTGCCCCAGATGGCTCCGGTGACCAGCGCCACGGCAGTCATCCAGGCACCAATGGGCGCGGCGCTTTGCAGGGCCACATCGGCGATCTTCATTTTCCACACCAGACCGACCACACCGCAGACCGCCAGCATGATGTAGCAGGACTGGGCGAGCATGGCCGCCGGCACGTGGATGTAGATGATGCGAAAGCTGTTGCCTTGCTGATAATCCGGTGGCGCAAAAGCCAGGCCCCAGACCACGCCGATACTTATGAAGAGTACCGCCGCGATGCTCAGCCAGGGCAGCAGACGTCCGCTGATGCCGTAGAACCATTTCGGTGAGCCGAGCTTATGGAACCAGGCCCAACTCACGCCGCTTTTAGCGCTGTTTTTCGTCACGCTGCCTTTCATCAAGCCGCCTTTCATCACGGTGTAGCTCGGGTTTTTACTGACACGTCCGATATCGGCCGGTCAGAACCTCAATTATTCGCCGACGCTGATTTTCAGGCCAGCCGCTATTGCAAAGGGTGTCAGGGTTACCGCAAGGGCGGTCAGGCTGCCAAGCCAGAGCAGGTACCCTGTTGCCGGCATGCCTTGCAGGGCTGCTTGCAACGCGCCACTGCCCAGAATCAGAACCGGGATGTACAACGGCAGAATCAGCAGCGCCAGCAACAGGCCGCCGCGCTTGAGCCCCACCGTCAATGCCGCGCCTACTGCTCCCAGCAGGCTCAATACCGGCGTACCCAGCAACAACGAAAACAACAGAACCGGCAGGCAATGGCTGGGTAAACCGAGCATCAAGGCCAGCAACGGTGCCAACAATACCAGTGCCAGCCCGGAGAAAGCCCAGTGTGCCAGCACCTTGGCCAGGACCAGAAGGGCCAGGGGGTGCGACGAAAGGACCCACTGCTCAAGGGAACCGTCCTCGAAATCACTGCGAAACAGGCCGTCCAGCGAGAGCAGCACGGACAATAACGCCGCTACCCAGACTAACCCCGGCGACAAGGTTTGCAACAATTGAGTCTCCGGTCCGACCGCCAGCGGGAACAACGCGATGACGATGGCGAAGAACACCAGCGGGTTGGCCAGCTCTGCCGGACGACGGAACAACAGCCGTGCTTCGCGCGCGACCAGCAGGGTAAACACATGACTCATACGGACCACTGCCCCAGATCAATATCCCGATAACCTGCCGGCATGCGCGTCAGGGTGTGGTGCGTGGTGAGGACGATCATCCCGCCCCGCTCGCAATGCTCTGCCAGATGATTTTCCAGCTGCGCGACCCCTTGTTTATCCAGCGCGGTAAAGGGTTCATCGAGAATCCAGATCGGTGGACTGTCCAGATACAGTCGGGCCAGCGCGACCCGGCGCTGCTGCCCGGCCGACAACGTGTGGCAAGGCACATCTTCGAATCCGCGCAGACCGACGGCTTCCAGCGCTTGCCAGATGTCGGCAGACTCCGCAGGGCAATGCAGGGCGCAGAGCCAGGCGAGGTTTTCCACCGGTGTCAGCAAATCCTTGATCCCGGCGGCATGACCAATCCACAACATATTGCGCGCCAGTTCGGCACGTTGCGCGGCCAGTGGTTGACCCTTGACGCGGATTTCACCGAAGGTCGGCTGCATCAGACCCGACAACAACCGCAACAGACTGGTCTTGCCGCTGCCATTCGGGCCGCTGATCTGCAGCATGTCGCCGGCTTGCAGGGACAGGTCCAGGTGCTCGAAAAGCATCCGCCAGTCACGCTCGCAGGCCAGGTCATGTGCCTGCAAAACAGGGGTAGAAGGAGTCATTGATGATTCCAGGCGCTGAGTTGTCGCCTCAAGACACGCCAGACAGGGCGCAAGCCGAAGAAATGGCTGTTCAAGTCGGCGTGAAAACGGCCGCTATATTGATACGAATTCATTGCATATCCGGCCCGGTCGCGACCGGGCCGCATTATACATGGCATGTCCCGGTACAAGAGGGCAATTTCAACAAGGTCACGATCCATGACAGGTGATATCACCAGCCTCCAACCGACGACTGCGGCCGCTGCCCTGGTCCGCGCCGGCCTTTCTCCCGCGCAGGTCCTGACCTTGCTGCAACCGATGGAAAATCTCCTGCCGCCGGGTGAAACCATCGATGCCCAAGTGGTGACGCTCAAACAGCTGAGTCAGAGTTTTCAGTTACTGCTCAGCCTGGCCACCAGCAATGGCGGCCAGACCAGCGTTCAAGTGGAAAGCGCCCTGCCCTTCACGCCGGGCACCAGTCTTTCCGTGGCGCAAGCATCCTCCAATACCCTGACGCTGAACTTGCAGCAGATCAATACCGCGCTGAATAACGCGCAAACCAGCATCGACATCAAGCAATTACCAGTGGGCACCTTGCTGCAAGGCCGAGTCTTGACCACTCAGGTGATCAACGACGTCCTCAGTCAAATGAGTGGCGAAGCCGCCACCAAGTCCAATGTCCAGCCCGGCGCGCAGTTGCCAGCCCAGCAAATCCAGCCAGCGCTGTATCGCTCCATGGTGCTGCTGCTCAATACCGCGCTGGCCGGCACGACCCTGACCATCGAAAGCCCGCGGCCGCTGACCACCGGGACCTTGCTCAGCGCTCAGGTGCAAGGCTCCCAGGCGTTGAGCTTTGTGCCCCTGCCTGCCCGCCTCGATCAATTGGCATTGAGCCAGCAGCTCACCACCCAGCAAAATCGCCAAGGCTCGCTGGACGTGCTGATCAATGCCCTGCGCAACCTGCCAGCATCGAGCCCGGCGATTTCCGCGCCTTTGCAGGCGAGCATCAACCAACTCCTGGCGGACTTGCCGGACGTCGAACAGATGACCAATCCCAAGACCGTCGCCCAGGCGATCAGCACAAGTGGGTTGTTCATGGAGGCCAAATTGCTGACCGGTCTGAACCCGATGGCCGGGCCGGACCTGAAAGCCAATCTGATGCGGGTGATTCAACAGATTCTGCCTGGCTTACCCGGTGGGCCGGGTTATGACGCCGCAGCCGCGTCTAACATGCTGACCCGCTCCATGCCCGGCGCCCTGCGCAGCGTTCTGGGCACCATGGGCCTGGTGGCCGCCCCAGCGCTGCCGATTCATTTCCCGCTGCCGTCGCGCTCAGTGAAAGGTGGCGGCAAGGAAGACGACCTGGAGATGCTGCTCAAGCTGGCGGCGGCGGCCGTCTCGCGCCTGCAAAGCCATCAGCTGGGCGGGCTGGAGCAGACGCGCACTACGGCCGATGGCGGTCAGCTGACCACCTGGCAGCTGGAAATCCCCATGCGCAATGCGCACGACATCGTACCGCTGCAGGTCAAAGTGCAGCGCGAAGACACGCCTGAAAAAGACAAATCCACGGACAAGGACGAAAGCGAGGTCGGCGAACCCAGGGAAAAACTCTGGAAGATTGATCTGGCGTTCGACCTGGCCCCATTGGGCCCCTTGCAAGTGCAAGCGCAACTGATTCGCGGCAACCTGTCGAGCCAGCTGTGGGCCGAACGCGCCGACAGCGCTGCGTTGATCAGCCGCGAACTTGGCCATCTTCGCGAACGGCTGGTGGCATGCGGCTTGACCGTCGGTAACCTGGAATGTCGCCAGGGCACCCCTCCTCAAGGTGCGCGCACCACCCTCGAACGCCGCTGGATAGACGAGAACGCCTGATGAGCCAATTGGAACATGCCCCACGCCAGGCCATCGCCCTTAGCTACGATGGCCAGCACACCCCGACCTTGAGCGCCAAGGGCGACGACCAGCTCGCCGAAGCGATCCTGGCCATTGCCCGGGAATATGAAGTGCCAATCTACGAAAATGCCGAGCTGGTCAAACTTCTGGCACGCATGGAACTGGGCGACAGTATCCCCGAACCGCTTTACCGCACGATTGCCGAGATCATCGCCTTTGCCTGGCATTTGAAAGGCAAGTTCCCCGAAGGCCGCGACCCGAACGCACCGCCGGTGGAGCGGGATATCACGCCGAAGTGGTGAGGCCTGAATTTTCGTGAAAGCACACGATCCCGCCGTCCCTGAGGGACCGAGACTTGCTCACGACTGCTTCGAATCGGAGTGGCACCAACAGCATTCGCGGTGCGGCTTATTGAGGTTTCGCCCTGACGGTCGAGTCCATTTTGTTTCGGCAAAATAGACGAAAACCATCTGCGCTGACGTCCGGCCCCCGCTTCGCGGCGGTTCCTTCGCTCCGGCATCGTGGTGGGGCGACGCGCCGACGGGCCATCCATGGCCCAACGGCGCTCGCTCGGCATCCATGCCGAGCGCACCCCACCACGACACCTCCACTCAGCCTCCCGACGCGCGTTTGGCGGCGTCTGTCATATCGCGGCACGGAAAAGCGAACATCAAAAGCCCGAGCGATACCGTTGGAGATTCTATGTTCGTAAGCAACTCTCAGCGCTGATTATTACCATGCAGCTTGGTCATCAGCTGGGCTTCGGCCTGGGTCAGGCCGCAGGCCTGGGTGAGTTCGTCGATGCTGGCGCCCATGCCGACCAGTCGCGCGGCCTGGGCGAAGGACAAGCTGGAAGGGTCGCGCTGTTCAAGTGCGGTGAGCTTGTCAGGCAGAGGCCCGACAATCGCCCGTAGCTCGTGCAAGGCTTCGCCCATTTTCACCGTGCCGTTCTGGAAGTTATCCACACGCCTGGCCAGATCCCGATAGCGCTGGTCGCGCAAGGTATCAGCTTCTTCGCGTGCAAGATCAAGCCGGCGCTGGCGCTTGGTATGCGCCAGGAACATTCCCAGGGTCACGACCCAGAGAATGCCCAGAAAGATGACAGCAACCTCAAGGATCAATCAGATGTTCTCCAGATCCGACCACTCTTCTTCGGACATCATCTTGTCCAGCTCGACGAGGATCAACAGTTCGCCGTTCTTGTTGCACACGCCCTGAATGAACTTGGCGGATTCGTCATTACCGACGTTTGGCGCGGTTTCGACTTCCGACTGACGCAGATAAACCACTTCAGCCACGCTGTCGACCAGAATCCCGACCACTTGCTTGTCGGCTTCGATGATCACGACACGCGTGTTGTCGCTGACTTCCACCGGCTCCAGGCCAAAACGCTGGCGGGTGTCGATGACCGTGACCACGTTGCCGCGCAGGTTGATGATGCCCAGCACATAGCTCGGCGCACCCGGCACCGGAGCGATTTCGGTGTAGCGCAGCACTTCCTGGACCTGCATCACGTTGATGCCATACGACTCATTATCCAGGCGGAAGGTAACCCACTGCAGAATAGGATCTTCGGAACCTTGTGCGGACGACTTCTTCATACCCCTAACCCCTCACGTGTGTGCTGTGCAGGCGACGTCAAAACGTCATCCCATGATTATTTGATTTTTTGCATCTGCTTGACCGCGCCACTGGCAATCAGCTCGGCCAACTCGGAAACGTCCAGTAACGCGCACATGTGTTCAATGACCGTACCCGCCAACCAGGGGCGCTGCCCGCGATGGGCGCGCCATTTGATCTCGCTGGGATCAAGGCGCAGCGAACGGCTGACCTGATGCACCGCCAGACCCCACTCATAGCCTTGAACTGAAATCACGTACTGCAAGCCCTGCCGGAAATCGTCGCGGTAGCGATCCGGCATGATCCAGCGCGCGGTATCCAGTACTTTCAGATTGCCGCCCTGGCTGGGCAGGATGCCGAGGAACCAGTCCGGCTGACCGAACAATGGCGTCAGATCATGCCCGGCCAGCGGATAAATCGATCCCAGGCACACCAGCGGGACCGCCAGCGTCAAACCGGCAACATCAAACAACAGACACTCGAATGGCTCTTCTGCCCAGGCAGGTCGCCCGTCAGTGGTGGGCGGCGGCGTTGGCGTACGTTGCGCCGAAGGCAAATACACCTCAGCCACCGGCTCGACCAAATCCACCACCGGCACAATGATTTCTTCGACGATGGGCACCGGCGCGATGTCAACCCGCGCTACAACTGGCACCGCAACAGCAACCGGCACGGGAGCCGCGACAGCAATGGCGATCGGAGCAGCAGTTGCCAGCATCCGGGCGTCATAAGCCTGCTCCTCAAGAACCGCGGCCTCGAATTCATCGATGCTGGACAGTTCAGGCAGGTCTTCAGTGGCATCCTGAAGCAGCGCATCCAGATAGGACTGGAGCGCCAGTTGCGGTCGTGTTGCGATTTGAACAGGCCGAAGATTCATACGGATGCCACACAATGATTGACGCGATGACCGCTTGATTGAGTTATCGGCCGCAATGAGGCGCGACTTGAATGCTTCTGCACATTGCGCGGCAAGAATGAGCAAAGGTCCACGTCAGGCCACCTGCGCCAGAAGCTGCTCGGACAACAGATGCTGAAGCAGAGCGCGATAGGCCAGCACCGCGCGGCTCTTGTTGTCGAACTGCGACGGCGTGACGCCGGCCCGACTGGCATCGCGCAGACGTGTATCGACCGGCACGTAGGCCTTCCAGACATGTTCCGGAAAGCTGTCACGAAGTAATTTCAGGGTGCCCATCGAGGCCTGGGTCCGCCGGTCGAACAAGGTCGGCACGATGGTGTACGGCAACGGCGTCTTGCGTGAGCGGTTGATCATCGCCAGGGTGTTGACCATGCGTTCCAGGCCTTTGACGGCCAGAAATTCGGTCTGCACCGGAATCACCAACTGCTGGCTCGCCGCCAGCGCATTGACCATCAACACGCCCAGCAACGGCGGGCTGTCGATCAGGGCGTAATCGTAATCCTGCCACAACTGCGCGAGGCTCTTGGCGATGACCAGGCCCAGCCCGTTCTGCCCGGGCGACTGCCGTTCCAGCGTGGCCAGCGCGGTGCTTGAAGGCAACAGCGAGATGCGCTGGTCACTGGTGGGCAACAGCAGCTGACCGGGAAGGCCATCGGTGATGGCGCCCTTGTTCAAAAACAGATCGTAGACACTGTGCTCCAGCAAGTCCGGGTCATGCCCGAAATAGCTGGTCATCGAGCCATGGGGATCCAGATCGACAACGACCACGCGCTTGCCCGCGTCAGCCAGCAATCCGGCTAACGCGATCGTAGTGGTGGTCTTACCGACGCCACCTTTTTGGTTGGCTACTGCCCAGACTCTCATTGTGTTTTTTCCTCCCGCCATGGCAATGGCCATAACGAGAATGACTAGGGGGCGGGTGACGAAGAATTGACGGTATTGCTGCGCACCGCTGGCTTGACTGGCGTGATTGCAGTTTGTGTGCCAGCACGACGCATTGCGGCATCTGGCTGTGCATTGGCCGCCGTGCCCGTCGCGGTCAGGCTGCGACGCACATCCAGGTTGCGGGAAATCACCAGCACGACCCGGCGATTGCGCCCTCGCCCTTCGGCCGTGGTATTGGGCGCCACGGGCTGGAACTCGCCGTAACCGACCGAGGCCATGCGCGCCGGATTGATGCCGTCCATGGCCAGCATTCGCACCACGCTGGCCGAACGCGCCGATGACAGCTCCCAGTTGCTTGGAAACTGCGACGTGTTGATCGGCTGGTCGTCGGTAAACCCTTCGACATGAATCGGGTTGTCGAACGGCTTGATGATCTTCGCAACCTTTTCAATGATCGCGAACGCCTTGTCACTGGGCATCGCGTCGCCGCTGCCGAACAGCAGACTGGAATTGAGCTCCACTTCGATCCACAGCTCGTTGCCACGCACCGTCATCTGATTGGACTTGATCAAGTCGCCGAACGCATCGCGCACATCATCGGCGATGGCTTTGAGTGGATCCGAGGAGTTCTGACCAATGCCGGCATCGGTCTGCTCGCTGTCCTTGACCAGCGGCTGCGCGGGCTTGACGGTCAGCGGACGTTGTTCGCCAATGGGGATCGGCTTGACGCTGCGTTCGCTTTCGTTGAAGACGCCGACCAGCGCTTCAGACAGAATTTTGTACTTACCTTCGTTCAGCGACGAGATCGAGTACATCACCACGAAAAAGGCAAACAGCAAGGTGATGAAGTCGGCGTAGGACACCAGCCAACGCTCGTGATTTTCATGCTCTTCAGGCTGACGACGGCGAGCCATAGCGTGTTACTCCATGAAACCTTGCAGCTTGAGTTCGATGGAGCGCGGGTTTTCGCCCTCGGCGATGGACAGCAGGCCTTCCAGCAACATTTCACGATAGCGCGACTGGCGCAGGGCAATCGCTTTAAGCTTGTTGGCAATCGGCAACAGAATCAGGTTGGCCGACGCGACGCCATAAATGGTTGCGACAAACGCCACGGCGATACCGCTGCCCAGCTGGCTCGGGTCGGCCAGGTTGCCCATGACATGGATCAGGCCCATCACTGCGCCGATGATGCCGACAGTGGGTGCGTAGCCGCCCATGCTTTCGAAGACTTTGGCCGCCTGGATATCGCGGGTTTCCTGAGTGATGAAATCCACTTCCAGAATGCTGCGAATCGCTTGCGGCTCCGCGCCGTCGACCAGCAATTGCAAGCCTTTGCGGGCGTAGGAATCCGGTTCGGTGTCGGCAATCGTTTCCAGACCGAGCAGGCCTTCCTTGCGCGCGGTCAGGCTCCAGTTGACGACCCGGTCGATGCCGCCTGCCAGGTCGATGCGCGGCGGAAACAGAATCCAGCCGACAATTTGCATGGCGCGCATGAACGCGCTCATGGGTGACTGGAGCATCGACGCACCGAGCGTCCCGCCCAGCACGATCAGCGCCGCCGGGCCATTGAGCAACGCGCCCAGATGTCCGCCTTCGAGAAAATTACCGCCAATGATTGCAACAAATGCGAGGGTCAGGCCGATCAGACTCAATACATCCATCAGATACACGCCTCGACCAGATGCCTGCCGATATCATCCAGGCTGTACACCGCGTCGGCCAGGTCGGCTTTGACGATGGCCATGGGCATACCGTAGATCACGCAGCTCGCTTCGTCCTGAGCCCAGATGTGACTGCCGCCCTGCTTGAGCAGGCGCGCACCTTCACGGCCGTCAGCGCCCATGCCGGTCAACACCACGGCCAGCACTTTGTCGCCATAGGACTTGGCAGCGGAACCGAAGGTAATGTCTACGCAGGGTTTGTAATTGAGGCGCTCGTCACCGGGCAGAATCTTCACCGCTCCACGGCCGTCGATCATCATCTGCTTACCACCCGGCGCCAGCAAGGCCAGCCCCGGACGCAGGATGTCACCGTCTTCAGCTTCCTTGACGTTGATGCGGCACAGCTTGTCCAGGCGTTCGGCGAACGCCTTGGTGAACGCTGCGGGCATGTGCTGGATCAGCACAATAGGCGCCGGGAAGTTGGCGGGCAGTTGGGTCAGGACCCGTTGCAGCGCGACCGGGCCGCCGGTGGACGTGCCGATGGCGACCAGTTTGTAGGCTTTGCGTTTGGGTGCCGGGGACGAAGGCGCGTGGCTGCTTGCCGCGGCTGGCGCTGACGAAGCCGATGGACGCGAGGCCAGAGTGCTGCGCGCCGTGACAGGCGTGCCGGGCCTGGTGGTGGCCGGCGCAGGCGCCGCCGGTGTCGGTGCTGACGCGCTGTAACTGCCCAGACGCCGATTGCTGCGAGAAATGCTGTGCACTTTTTCGCACAGCATTTGCTTGACCTTCTCGGGGTTGCGCGAGATGTCTTCGAAATTCTTGGGCAGGAAATCCACCGCGCCGGCGTCCAGTGCATCCAGCGTAACGCGGGCACCTTCGTGAGTCAGCGAGGAGAACATCAATACCGGGGTCGGAATGCGCTGCATGATATGACGCACGGCAGTGATGCCATCCATCATCGGCATTTCGTAGTCCATGGTGATCACATCAGGCTTGAGCGCCAGAGCTTGCTCGATCGCTTCCTTGCCGTTGGTTGCCGTACCGACAACCTGGATGTTCGGGTCCGAAGAAAGGATTTCCGTGACGCGGCGGCGGAAAAAACCGGAATCATCCACCACCAGGACCTTGACTGCCATAAACACTCCATTAGGTTACGCAGGCGACAGACGTCGCCCGCGACACCGGAATCAAATACGCCGGGCGGCGTAACGCTTGAGCATGCTCGGTACATCGAGAATCAAGGCAATGCGACCGTCACCGGTAATGGTGGCGCCCGACATGCCTGGCGTACCTTGCAACATCTTGCCCAGCGGCTTGATTACCACTTCTTCCTGACCTACCAGCTGATCGACGACAAAACCGATTCGCTGGGTGCCGACCGACAGGATCACCACATGACCTTCGCGCTGCTCTTCGTGAGCGGCCGAGCTGATCAGCCAGCGCTTGAGATAGAACAGTGGCAGCGCCTTGTCGCGCACGATGACCACTTCCTGACCATCGACAACGTTGGTGGTCGACAGGTCCAGGTGGAAGATCTCGTTGACGTTGACCAGCGGGAAAGCAAAAGCCTGGTTGCCGAGCATCACCATCAGCGTCGGCATGATCGCCAGGGTCAATGGCACCTTGATGACGATCTTCGAGCCCTGGCCCTTGGTGGAGTAGATATTGATCGTGCCGTTGAGCTGGGCGATCTTGGTTTTCACCACGTCCATGCCCACGCCACGACCCGACACATCGGAAATCTCGGTCTTGGTCGAGAAACCCGGTGCAAAAATCAGGTTGTAGCAGTCGCTGTCGCTCAGGCGATCGGCCGCGTCCTTGTCCATCACACCGCGTTTGACCGCGATGGCGCGCAGGACATTGGGGTCCATGCCTTTGCCGTCATCGGAAATCGACAGCAGGATATGGTCGCCTTCCTGTTCCGCCGAGAGAATCACACGACCGCCACGGGACTTGCCTGAGGCTTCGCGTTCTTCCGGGGTTTCGATACCGTGGTCGACCGCGTTGCGCACCAAGTGGACCAGCGGATCGGCAAGGGCCTCGACGAGGTTCTTGTCCAGGTCGGTTTCTTCGCCGACCAGTTCCAGGTTGATCTCTTTCTTGAGCTGGCGGGCCAGGTCGCGAACCAGACGCGGGAAGCGCCCGAAAACTTTCTTGATCGGCTGCATGCGGGTTTTCATCACCGCAGTCTGCAGATCGGCGGTGACCACATCCAGGTTGGACACCGCCTTGGACATGGCTTCATCGCCGCTGTTCAGGCCCAGGCGCACCAGACGGTTACGCACCAGTACCAGCTCGCCGACCATGTTCATGATCTCGTCCAGCCGCGCGGTATCAACCCGCACAGTGGTTTCCGCTTCGGAAGCCGGCTTGTCCGGACTCGCCGCAGCCGGAGCCTTGGCTGGAACAGGTGCAGCGGCCTTGGCGGGCGCTGGCGCAGCTGCCGGAGCCGGAGCTGGCGCCGGTTTGGCTGCGGCAACCGGAGCAGGCGCTGGCTTGGCAACAGCTGCCGCGACTGGCGCAGCAGCTATGGCTTCAGGCTCGAACTTGCCTTTGCCGTGCAACTGATCCAGCAGGTCTTCGAATTCGTTATCTGAGATTTCATTGCTTTTCGAAGCAGCCGGAGCAGCCGGCGCTGCAACGACAGGCGCAGGCGCTACCGCAGCAGTGGCGTCAAACGAGCCCTTGCCGTGCAGCTGATCCAACAAGGCTTCGAATTCATCGTCGGTGATTTCATTGCTCGCCGCAGCGCCGGTGCTGGCAGCCGGAGCCGCAGCAGCCACTGGCGTTGCGACGGCATCGACCGCGAACTGACCTTTGCCATGCAATTGATCGAGCAGCGATTCGAATTCCTGGTCGCTGATTTCATCGCTGGCCGCTGCCGAAGCAGGGGCAGCAACCGGCGCTGCCGCAGCAGGCGCACTGGCTGACTCGGCTGCCTGAGCCTTGACCGCATTCAGCGAGTCCAGCAGCAGTTCGAATTCGTTGTCGGTAATTTCGTCGGAAGCAGGCGGCGCTTCCTCGATCACTGCCGGAGCGGGCGCAGCGGCTACTTCGTCTGCGGTTGCAGGCTCGGCAAGACGCGCCAGCGCCGCCAGCAATTCCGGCGTGGCGGGTGTGACTTCGGTACGCTCGCGAACTTCGCTGAACATACCGTTGACCGCATCCAGTGCTTCGAGCACCACGTCCATCAATTCGGAGTCGACGCGACGTTCACCCTTGCGCAGGATGTCGAAGACGTTCTCGGCGATGTGGCAGCACTCCACCAGCTCATGGAGCTGGAGGAAGCCGGCGCCGCCTTTTACAGTGTGAAAACCGCGAAAAATTGCATTAAGCAAGTCAGCATCATCAGGTCGGCTTTCCAGCTCGACCAGCTGTTCGGACAATTGCTCCAGAATTTCGCCGGCCTCTACCAGAAAATCCTGAAGGATTTCTTCATCGGCGCCGAAGCTCATTGGGGTGCTCCCTAAAATTAACCGTCAACAGACCTAGAAGCCAAGGCTCGATAGCAGATCGTCTACATCGTCCTGTCCGGACACAACGTCTTCCCGTTTATCGGCATGAATCTGCGGACCTTCACCCTGAGAGAGACCTTTTTGTGGATCTTTTTCTGCGAGGATGGATTCATCGTCATGTTCGATGCCTGCAAAGCGATCGACCTGACTGGCCATGAGCACCAACTTGAGCAGGTTGCTCTCAACTTCAGTGACCAATTGCGTGACGCGCTTGATGACCTGACCGGTAAGGTCCTGGTAATCCTGAGCCAGCAGAATGTCATTGAGGTGGGCAGCGACTTCGTGAGTTTCCCGCTCGCTGCGCGTCAAAAAGCCGTCGACACGTTTGGCCAGCTCACGAAACTCTTCAGCGCCGATTTCCCGACGCATGAAACGTCCCCAGTCCTGGCTCAACGCTTTGGCGTCGTTACTCAAGCCATTCATCAAGGGCGTACTTTGTTCAACCAGATCCATCGTGCGGTTGGCCGCATTTTCGGTAAGCCTGACAACATACGACAAACGCTCGGTAGCATCCGTGATCTGGGACACTTCTTCGGCCTGAGGCATGTTCGGGTCAATCTGGAAATTGACAATCGCGCTGTGCAGCTCGCGGGTGAGCTTGCCGACTTCCTGATACAAGCCGCGATCACGCGTCTGGTTCAGCTCATGGATCAATTGCACGGCTTCGCCGAAACGGCCTTTTTCAAGGCACATCACCAGCTCATGCGCGTGTTTTTTCAGGGTTGACTCAAAGTCGCCCTGAGATGTCTCTTTATGCTCCATAGCGCCCTCGCGGCAAACATCAGCTATTGACGCGCTCGAAGATCTTTTCGATCTTTTCTTTCAGCACTTGGGCCGTAAATGGCTTCACGACATAACCGTTGACGCCAGCCTGGGCCGCTTCGATGATCTGGTCGCGCTTGGCTTCGGCCGTGACCATCAGCACCGGAAGGTGCTTGAGTCGTTCATCGGCGCGCACCTGACGCAACAGGTCGATGCCGGACATGCCTGGCATGTTCCAGTCAGTGACCAGAAAGTCGAAAGCACCGCTCTGCAACATTGGCAGCGCGGTGAGTCCGTCATCGGCTTCGGCCGTGTTGGTGAATCCCAAATCACGCAACAGGTTTTTGATGATCCGCCGCATCGTTGAGAAGTCATCAACGATGAGGATTTTCATGTTCTTGTCCAATTCGACCTCCAAGCAGTCTTTAACGCGTTCAGCACCTGAACGCGCTGTTCAATCAATACCGGCACAGCTCACATCGGCTGTACTAAAACGACGACGGGCTTGGTAAATCAACAGTCAAGAAACCGGGCAGCAGCTCGACTTGCCGCCAGAGAGGTAAACCACCTTCCAACAGCTCGCAGTAGCGCCAATGACCGGTTCCCGCCTTGTCCATCTCCCCACACAACGCTTTGCACAGCCGGCTTACACGCACAGCGCAACCCTACGGATGCGCCATACCTGTCAACGCGCTCGCCACTCTCCCAAACGCCCTCGCAAACGAGCTGCGCACTGGCTGTGTAACTGGCTGACTCGCGACTCGCTGACCCCAAGGACCTCACCGATTTCCTTGAGATTCAGCTCCTCGTCATAGTACAGCGCCAACACCAGTCGCTCGCGCTCTGGCAAATTGGCAATCGCATCTGCTAACGCGGCCTGGAAACGTTCGTCTTCCAGATCCCGCGACGGCTCAAGCGAACCGCTTGCGCCGTCCTCGTGCAGCCCTTCATGTTCGCCGTCCTGCAACAGGTCGTCGAAACTGAACAAGCGGCTGCCCAGGGTATCGTTCAAAATCCCGTAATAATCATCGAGACTCAATTGGAGTTCGGCCGCAACCTCGTGATCTTTAGCGTCACGACCTGTTTTAGCTTCAATTGAGCGAATTGCGTCACTGACCATGCGCGTATTGCGGTGAACCGAACGTGGTGCCCAGTCACCTTTGCGCACTTCATCGAGCATCGCGCCACGAATCCGGATACCCGCATAGGTTTCGAAACTCGCGCCTTTTGTGCAGTCGTATTTGGTCGACACTTCAAGCAGCCCGATCATCCCGGCCTGGATCAAGTCCTCGACCTGGACACTGGCCGGCAAACGCGCCAGCAAGTGATAGGCGATGCGCTTGACCAGCGGCGCATAGCGCTCGATGAGCTCGTACTGAGAGTTCTTGGAGGTCTTGCTATACATCTGATAGCCGCTGGCTGTCATTGGACAGGCCCCGCAAATGTCTGGTGGACAAGTCGCTCGACGAAGAACTCAAGATGACCGCGCGGATTGGCCGGCAGCGGCCAGGTGTCGACTTTCTGCGCGATGGCCTTGAAGGCCAGGGAGCATTTGGAACGCGGGAACGCTTCGTAAACGGCACGCTGCTTCTGCACCGCCTTGCGCACGCACTCGTCGTAAGGCACGGCGCCGACGTATTGCAGGGCAACATCGAGGAAACGGTCGGTCACTTTGGTCAGCTTGGCAAACAGGTTGCGGCCTTCCTGCGGGCTCTGGGCCATGTTGGCCAGGACCCGGAAGCGATTCATGCCGTAGTCGCGGTTGAGCAGCTTGATCAGCGCGTAGGCGTCAGTGATCGAGGTCGGTTCGTCGCACACCACCAGCAAGACTTCCTGGGCGGCCCGCACAAAGCTCACCACCGACTCGCCAATGCCGGCGGCCGTATCGATGACCAGTACGTCAAGGTTATCGCCAATATCGCTGAAAGCCTGAATCAGACCGGCATGCTGCGCCGGCGTCAGATGCACCATGCTCTGCGTGCCGGAAGCGGCTGGCACGATGCGAATCCCGCCCGGCCCTTGAAGCAGTACGTCGCGCAATTCGCAACGGCCTTCAATGACATCGGCAAGGGTGCGCTTGGGCGTAAGCCCCAGCAACACGTCGACATTGGCCAGGCCAAGGTCAGCGTCCAGCAGCATGACGCGCCGGCCAAGCTCGGCCAAGGCCAGCGAGAGGTTCACTGACACGTTAGTCTTACCGACGCCACCTTTGCCGCCGGTCACCGCGATCACCTGTACGGGATGCATGCTGCCCATGTTATTTCATTACCTTGTCTTGCGTAGACCCAAGCCACATTGGGGGCTGCACGTTCGCTGAGGAACAATGCGTGGCAGACCATCGATGCAGGTAAATTCCAGTAGTTCGTTTCACCTAACCCACCCGCTTGCTGGGGTTGTGATACAGGTCGGCAAACATATCCGCCATCGCTTCTTCGCTAGGCTCTTCCTGCATCTGCACATTGACCGCACGAGTCACCAATTGGTGCCGACGCGGAAGGTGTAAATCATCAGGTATTCGCGGTCCGTCAGTCAGGTAGGCAACAGGAAGCTCATGACTGATCGCCAGGCTGAGCACTTCGCCCAGGCTGGCGGTTTCGTCCAGTTTGGTCAGGATGCACCCGGCCAGACCGCAACGTTTGTAACTGTGGTAGGCCGCGGTCAGCACTTGCTTCTGACTGGTCGTTGCCAACACCAGATAATTACGCGCCTTGATGCCACGCCCGGCGAGGCTTTCGAGTTGCATGCGCAGGGCCGGATCGCTGGCTTGCAGACCTGCGGTGTCGATCAACACCACGCGTTTGCGCAGCAGCGGCTCCAGTGCCTGAGCCAGCGACTGGCCTGGATCGACATGCGTCACCGGCACATTGAGGATGCGACCCAAAGTCTTGAGTTGCTCCTGAGCGCCGATGCGAAAACTGTCCATGCTCACCAGAGCGATATTCTGTGCGCCGTACTTCAACACATAGCGCGCTGCCAGTTTGGCGAGTGTGGTGGTTTTACCCATGCCAGCCGGGCCGACCATGGCAATCACGCCACCCTCTTCAAGGGGCTCGATTTCCGGGGTGGCAATCATCCGCGCCAGGTGCGCCAGCAGCATGCGCCAGGCCTGACGAGGCTCTTCAATTTCGCTGACCATCGCCAGCAGATCGCGGGACAGCGGGCCGGACAGACCGATACGTTGCAGGCGACGCCACAGATTGGCCTGCTGCGGACGGCTGCCTTGCAGTTGATTCCAGGCCAGCGAACCCAGCTGGACTTCCAGCAGTTCACGCAGACCATTCAATTCGAAGCGCATGTTTTCGTAAGCGCGCTGGCCGCCAGCCGGTTCGGACGGGGCTGCTTGAGCTTGCACGAATGGACGCGGTGGTTCTTCAAGTGTCGGTTCGATATGCGTGTCGGCAGCGCTGAGCGGCATGCCGGCGAACAACTGACGGTTGACTGACGGGTCACTGTCGCCACGATTGTTCAGTTCAGCCTGAGCGGAAACAATCCGCGACTGGGTTTTGCGCAGTTCGTCTTCAAGCTCGATGTTCGGCACGCGAGGCGCCAGGGCAGACAGCTTGTAATCCAGCGCAGCAGTCAGCTCCACGCCACCGGCAATCCGCCGGTTGCCGATGATGGCCGCTTCTGCGCCCAGCTCATCGCGAACCAGTTTCATGGCTTGACGCATATCGGCGGCGAAAAATCGCTTAACTTGCATGACTCACTACCTCAGCCGTTAGGCCCGACAGTCGCTACGATGGTGACTTGCTTGTTGTCAGGAATTTCCTGATACGCCAACACATGCATGTTCGGCACAGCCAGTCGTCCAAAGCGTGACAACATGGCGCGAACCGGGCCTGCAACCAAAAGAATAACCGGCAAACCCTGCATCTCCTGCCGCTGCGCCGCGTCGATCAACGAACGCTGGAGCTTTTCAGCCATGCTTGGCTCAAGCAGAACGCCTTCTTCCTGACCCTGACCTGCCTTCTGCAAACTATTGAGCAATATCTGTTCCAACCTTGGCTCCAGAGTGATAACTGGCAGCTCCGGCTCAATCCCTACAATGCTTTGCACGATTGCACGGCTTAATCCGACGCGTACTGCCGCGACTAACGCGGCGGTATCTTGACTCCGCATGGCATTGTTCGCGATGGCCTCGGCGATGCTGCGAATGTCGCGAACAGGCACTTGTTCGGCCAAAAGCGACTGCAGGACCTTGAGCAACGCCGACAGCGAAAGAATCCCCGGAACCAGCTCTTCAGCCAGTTTTGGCGAGCTTTTAGCCAGTAATTGCATCAATTGCTGGACTTCTTCATGCCCAATCAGCTCATGAGAGTGTTTATAAAGAATCTGGTTAAGGTGCGTTGCCACTACCGTACTGGCATCCACCACGGTGTAACCCAGGGACTGCGCCTGACTGCGCTGACTGATTTCGATCCAGACCGCTTCCAGACCAAACGCCGGGTCCTTGGCGGTAATGCCATTGAGGGTGCCGAACACCTGACCGGGGTTGATCGCCAATTCCCGGTCCGGGTAAATCTCGGCTTCGGCCAGGGTCACGCCCATGAGTGTCAAACGATAGGCACTGGGCGCCAGATCCAGGTTGTCACGGATATGCACAGTGGGCATGAGAAAGCCTAGCTCCTGAGAGAGCTTCTTGCGCACGCCCTTGATGCGCGCCAGCAACTGACCACCCTGATTGCGATCCACCAGCGGAATCAGGCGGTAGCCCACTTCCAGGCCGATCATGTCGATGGGGGTCACGTCATCCCAGCCCAGCTCCTTGGAATCCTGAACCCGGGTTGGCGACGGCAGCATTTCCTGCTGGCGCTTGACCTCTTCCAACGCCTGGACCTTGACCACGTTCTGCTTTTTCCACAGCAAGTAAGCGACACCGCCCGCCACCAGCCCGAGGCTGATGAAGGAAAAGTGCGGCATGCCCGGGACCAGGCCCATGACAATCATGATCCCGGCAGAAACCGCCAGCGCCTTGTGGGAAGTAAACATCTGCCGATTGATGAGCTTGCCCATTTCTTCCGAACCGGAAGCACGGGTCACCATGATCGCCGCAGCGGTGGACAGCAGCAGTGATGGCAATTGCGCCACCAAACCGTCACCGATGGTCAACAGGGTGTAGATCTTGCCCGCATCGGCAAACGTCATGTTGTGCTGCAGCATGCCGACCAGAATGCCGCCAATGAGGTTGATAAACAGAATCAACAGACCGGCGATGGCGTCACCGCGAACAAATTTCGAGGCACCGTCCATGGAGCCGTAGAACTCGGCTTCCTGGGCAACTTCGAGACGGCGACGCTTGGCTTCAGGCTGATCGATCAGCCCAGCGTTCAAGTCGGCATCGATTGCCATCTGCTTGCCGGGCATGGCGTCCAGGGTGAAACGCGCGCTGACCTCGGAAATCCGCCCGGCACCCTTGGTGATTACCACAAAGTTGATGATCATCAGGATCGCGAAAACCACGATACCGACCACGTAGTTACCGCCGATAACCACCTCACCGAAGGCCTGGATCACCTTGCCGGCTGCGGCGTGACCATCCTGACCGTGGAGCATGACCACGCGCGTCGAGGCAACGTTGAGCGCCAGGCGCAGCAGCGTCGCCACCAGCAGAATGGTGGGGAATACCGAGAAATCCAGAGGGCGCAAGGCGTAGACGCAGACCAGCAGGACCACAATCGACAGCGCGATGTTGAAGGTGAAAAACACGTCCAGCAGGAACGGCGGCATTGGCAACATCATCATTGCCATCATGACCAACAGCAACAACGGCACACCTAACTGGCCCCGACCGAGACCCGCGAGATTACTGCGTGCGCTACTGATTAATTGAGAGCGATCCACCGATTCTTCACCTGCACTAAACCAAAACTTTGACGCCGAAGGCGACCTGAATTGACCTATTGCAAGAAGCTTTCCAACAGTGGACAAAGGGCCATTATTTGGGGAATTGGCTGTAGGACGTGGCGTCGGCTATTGCGACTCAACCTGTCGTAACGAAACCGAGGCTTCGGCTTTTGATTTTCGCTTTTCCGTGCCGCGATCTGGTAGACACCGCCAAACGCGCGTCGGCGCGTACCCACACCACGGCACCGGAGTCGAAGGAACCCCTGCGAAGCAGGGGCCGGACGTCAGCGCAGAATGGTTTCCCCCCTTTGCCGAAACAAAGGGGGTCGACCGTCAGGGCGAAACCGGACTAAGCCGCACCGCAAATGCTGTTGGCGCAGCGCCATTCAAGGTGCGTCAGCTTTAGTCGGAGATTGAGGCGTGCGCCAAATCGATTCGCGGGCAAGCCTCGCCAACGGATCTACGCAACATTCACGATAGGACGTACAGCCGCTGTATTTGTGTCTACTGGAATGCCGTCTTCCCGGATAAATCCGGTCCCACACAATCAGCGCGATCCAGTGGGACCGGCTTTAGCCGGGAAGGCGTCGGTTCAGACAATACATCTGCGGCGCCTGGCGGTTGCCCCCAGACATAGAATCTCCAACGGAATCTGGATAAATTCGCCCCTACGGCTGTGCGCAACGCAATCAGGAATCACGCTGCAAATCCGGCGGAATGGAGATATCCCCCAACGGATCGGGCCGTTTGCCGCGACCCGAATGGAATTGGCGAATCTGATAGACATACGCCAGCACCTGAGCCACCGCCAGATACAGCCCGGCCGGGATCTCCTGGTCCAGCTCAGTGCTGTAATAGATCGAGCGCGCCAACCCTGGCGATTCGAGAATCAGAATCTGATGGTGGGCGCCGATTTCGCGGATTTTCAAGGCGATGAAATCCGTACCCTTGGCCACCAGCATCGGCGCGCCGCCCTGCTCCGGATCGTATTTGAGGGCGACGGCGAAGTGGGTCGGGTTGGTGATGATCACATCCGCAGTGGGGATCGACTCCATCATGCGACGCTGGGACATGTCACGCTGCAACTGGCGTATGCGCTGCTTGACCTCCGGCCGCCCTTCCGCATCCTTATGCTCGTCGCGGATTTCCTGCTTGGTCATCAACAGCTTCTTGTGCGCTTCCCAGATCTGATACGGCACGTCGATGGCGGCAATGATCATCAGACCGCAGGCCATCCACAGCGTGCTCCAGCCAACCACCTGCAAGCTGTGGATAATCGCCATTTCCAGAGGTTCGTGAGCGATGGAGATCAGGTCGGCCTTATCCTTGTCCAGCACCACCAGGGCGACGACCAGAACAATCAGAAACTTGCCGAAACTCTTGAGCAACTCGATCAGCGCCGAGGCCGACACCATGCGCTTGAGGCCCGAGGCCGGGTTCATGCGGCTGAACTTGGGGGCCATGGTCTTGGCCGAGAATAGCCAGCCACCCAGGGAAATCGGGGCAATGAGGGAGGCGAGCATCAGCGCCACCAAAAATGGCAGCATGGCGACCAGCGCCAGCTTGCCGGAGCTCAGGAGCATCCTGGCCATGTAGCTTTGATCCATGAGCATTTCGCGACTGATGATGAAGTTGGAGCGCATCAACTCCATCATCATTTGCGCTATATCGCTACCGAAGGACAACAACCCGCCGGCACCGACCAGCATGATCACCAGAGTGTTGAGCTCCTTGGATCGAGCAATCTGTCCATCTTTTCGGGCCTCCGACTTCTTTTTTTCCGTGGGGTCTTCTGTCTTGTCCTGACCATTCTCGTCCTCGGCCATCAGCGCGCCCTCACCATATCGCGGAACGTTCGCAACGCATCAGCCACCAGCGGTTGGTACTGATTGAGAATGTCGCCCAGGCTTATCCACAAAATGCCCATACCCAACACCAGCGTCAGGGGAAAACCGATAGAGAAGATGTTCAGTTGCGGCGCGGCGCGCGTCATCACGCCAAAGGCAATGTTGACCACCAGCAGCGCAGTGATCGCCGGCAACACCAACGTCAGCGCGGCACCCATCACCCAGCCGAGGCTGTTGGCAAGCGCCCAGAAGTTGGACACGAGCAGCCCGCTGCCAACCGGCATCGTGGTGAAACTTTCAACCAGCGTTTCCAGGACTACCAGATGGCCGTTCATGCCCAGGAACAGCAGGGTGACCAGCATGGTGAAGAACTGCCCGATCACCGCGGCGGAGACGCCGTTGGTGGGGTCGATCATGGAAGCAAAGCCCATGCCCATCTGCGTCGAGATGATCTGCCCGGCAATCACGAATGCCTGAAAGAACAACTGCAGAAACAACCCCAGCCCGGCACCGATGATGATTTGCTCGCCGATGAGCAACAGCGCACTGAGGTCCAGCGCGTTGACCTGCGGCATGGGCGGCAACACGGGGGCGATCACCACGGTAATGGCCAGCGCGAAGTACAGGCGAATGCGCCTGGGCACCAGCGTCGTGCCGAAAATCGGCATGGTCATCAACAACGAGGTAATGCGAAACATCGGCAGCATGAAGCTGGCGACCCAGGTGCCGATTTGCCCGTCGGTCAGTGCAAGGACAGCATCCACAAGCGCTAGCCGATCACGGTTGGAATGCTGGTGTAGAGCGCCAGGATGTATTCCATGAACACCTTGAGCAACCACGGACCGGCAACAATCAGGGTAATCAGCATCACGATCAGACGCGGGAGAAAGCTCAAGGTCTGTTCGTTGATCTGGGTGGCGGCCTGGAACATCGCCACCAGCAAACCGCAGAGCAAACTGGGCACGACGAGGATCGCCACCAGCACCGTGGTCAGCCACAACGCCTCACGAAACAGATCGACGGCTACTTCTGGCGTCATCGCACGCACTCCTGCTCAAGAGAGGTCATACACCACCAAAACTACTGGCCAGGGTGCCAATGATCAGCGCCCAGCCATCAACCAGCACGAACAACATGATCTTGAACGGCAGGGAAATGATCAGCGGTGACAACATCATCATGCCCATCGCCATCAATACGCTGGCAACCACCAGATCGATGACCAGAAACGGAATGAAGATCATGAAGCCGATCTGGAAAGCGGTCTTGAGTTCGGAAATCACAAATGCTGGCACCAGGATGGTCAGCGGCGCCTGATCGGGAGACTGGATATCGGTGCGCTTGGACAGGCGCATGAACAGCTCCAGATCGCTGGTGCGCGTCTGCGCCAGCATGAAGTCCTTGATCGGCACCTGAGCCTTGGCCACGGCATCCTGAGCGGTAAGCTTTTCAGCCAGATAAGGCTGCAAGGCGTCCTGGTTCACCCGGTCGAAGACGGGCGCCATGATGAACATGGTCAGGAAAATCGCCATGCCGGTGAGAATCTGGTTCGATGGCGTCTGCTGTAAGCCCAGCGCCTGACGCAGAATGGAGAAGACAATGATGATCCGGGTGAAACTGGTCATCAGCATGACGAATGCCGGGATGAAGCTCAGCGCCGTCATGATCAGCAGAATTTGCAGGCTGACCGAATATTCCTGCTGGCCGTTGGCGCCGTTGGACAACGTGATCGCAGGGATCGACAACGGATCGGCGCCGAACGCCACAGGCGCCGCCAGCACCAGCAGAAGCGTCAACAGAATGCGCGGCATTACTTCTTATCCTTCTGATCCTTGTTGCCCATGATTTCCATCAGGCGCCGTGCGAACTCGGGAGTAGCCTGCTCGCGAACCGGAACCTGCACCGGCTCCTTGAGCACGTGCAATGGCGTGATCTGCCCAGGCGTGACACCCAGCAATATTTGCTCGTTGCCGACCTGCACCAGCACCAGCCGGTCACGCGGACCCAGCGCCCGCGAGCCCAGCAGCTCAATGAGCTGGGCATTGCCCGGCCCGCTGCGTTGCACGCGTCGCATCGTCCAGGCCAGCGCGAAGATCAGGCCGATGACCAGCAGCAGCCCGAACAGCAGCTGCATCAGTTGCCCGCCCATCCCCACCGGCAGCGAGCCGACCACCTGTGGCGCGGCGGCCTGCACCGCAGGCTCCGCCGCCAGCGCGCTGAGCGGCATGAACAGCAATGCTCCAGCAAGCTTCATCATGTTCACTCAGCGCAGCTTCTTGATACGTTCGCTAGGGCTGATCACATCGGTCAGACGGATGCCAAATTTCTCGTTGACCACCACAACCTCGCCATGGGCGATCAAGGTACCGTTGACCAGTACGTCGAGCGGCTCACCGGCCAGACGATCCAGTTCGATCACCGAACCCTGGTTGAGTTGCAGCAGGTTACGAATGTTGATGTCGGTGCTGCCCACTTCCATGGAGATCGAGACCGGAATGTCGAGGATCACATCCAGATTCGGACCATCGAGATTTACCTGACCGCCGTTGCTGCGCGGCACGCTGCCGAACTCTTCCATGGCCAGACGGCTGGAAGCCGACGAGTTACCGGCATCCGCTGCCAACAGTGCGTCGATGTCGTCCTGACCGCCATCACCGGATTCACCCAGTGCCGCAGCCCATTCATCGGCCAATGCCTGATCTTCAGCAGAGGTCATTTCTTTATCATCAGCCATCGGTTGTCCTCGGCGAACAGTGTTTCAGTTACACAGCAAAATTTCGACGCAGACAAAAGGTCAACGTCGCTCTATTGGTTCGATCACTTGCAGGGCCAGATGCCCCTTGTGCGAACCCAGCTTGACCTTGAAGGACGGCACGCCATTGGCGCGCATGACCAGCGATTCCGGCAGCTCGACGGGAATAACGTCACCCGGCTGCATGTGCAGAATGTCGCGCAACAGCAATTGACGACGGGCGACCGTAGCGCTGAGCGGCACGGACACATCCATCACGTCCTGCTTGAGGGCGTTGACCCAGCGTTCGTCCTGATCGTCGACATCGGACTGGAAGCCCGCATCGAGCATTTCCCGCACCGGCTCGATCATCGAATACGGCATGGTCACGTGCAGATCGCCGCCACCGCCATCGAGTTCGATGTGAAACGTGGAGACCACCACCGCTTCGCTCGGCCCGACGATGTTGGCCATGGCCGGGTTGACCTCCGAGTTGATGTACTCGAAATGCACTTCCATGATCGCCTGCCAGGCTTCTTTCAGGTCGATGAACGCCTGATCCAGCACCATGCGCACGACCCGCAGTTCCGTCGGCGTGAATTCACGGCCTTCGATTTTCGCGTGACGGCCGTCGCCGCCGAAGAAGTTATCCACCAGCTTGAACACCAGCTTGGCATCGAGGATAAACAATGCGGTGCCGCGCAACGGCTTGATCTTCACCAGATTGAGACTGGTGGGTACGTACAGCGAATGCACGTACTCACCGAATTTCATGACCTGGACACCGCCGACCGCTACATCAGCCGAGCGGCGCAGCAGGTTGAACATGCTGATCCGGGTATAACGGGCGAAACGTTCGTTGATCATTTCCAGGGTCGGCATGCGACCCCGCACAATCCGGTCCTGACTGGTCAGGTCGTAACTTTTGACGCTACCCGGTTCGGCTACTTGTTCGGTCTGGACCAGACCATCGTCCACGCCATGCAACAGCGCATCGATCTCATCCTGGGACAGCAGGTCTTGCACGGCCATGTCGTGGTCCTACTGCAGTACGAAGTTAGTGAAAAGCAACTGCTCGATCACGGTTTTACCGAGTTCTTTCTGAGCTACTTCTTGAACGCTGGCCGTCGCTTTCTGACGGAGCATTTCCTGGCCAATCGGGGTTGCCAGGGACTCGAACGGAATACCCGCAAACATCATCACCAGATTGTTGCGAATAACCGGCATGTGCACCTTCAACGCTTCAAGGTCGGCCTGATTACGCGCCAGCATGGTGATGCTGACCTGCATGTAGCGTTGACGACCATTGGCGTTGAAGTTGACCACGAAGGCCGGGGTCATGGCTTCGAAGATCGCAGGATGCTTGACGCCGGTTTCTGCAGCAGCAGCCGCTGGATCCGGTTTGCTCTCAGCCTTGTGCATGAAAAACCAGGTCGCGCCAACCGACAGGCCGACAGCGAGCAACAAAGCCACTACCAGGACGATGATGAGCTTGAGTTTGCCTTTGGAGGCGGGGTCTTTAACGTCGTCGCTCTTCGCCATGCCAATAATCCGTCACTATTCGGGGGGTTCGTTGATGCGTGACAGAGGGTGAGCAAGTGTTATGCCAGAGTTGCGGGGGAAGTGCTGTGCCGGGGTAAACGGCGGGGATTCGATATCGTGTAGGAGCCAACTTGTTGGCGAGACATTGAGTCGGATACCGCGCCTGTTGATGTCGAACCTCACATCGTGTGGCACCAACAGCACTGGCGGCGCTGCCAAGATCGGTTTCGCCCTGACGGTCGCCCCCCTTTGTTTCGGCAAAGGGGGAAACCATTCTGCGCTGACGTCCGGCCCCTGCTTCGCAGGAGTTCCTTCGACTCCGGCGCCGTGGTGTGGGTACGTGCCGACGCGCCATCCATGGCGCAACGGCGCTCGACCGGCATCCATGCCGGTCGCCCCACACCACGACACCTGCGCTCAGCCTACCGACGCGCGTTTGGCGGTGTCTGACGAAACGCATTTCAATATAAGAGCAATAATTCGCGTGGCGGTATTTCTGGGTAAGCAGGATCAAAGTCTCGCCAACAAGTTGGCCCCTGCATTCACCCATCAAGCGTAGTAATCGACCTCACTGCTGCCAATCACCCGCGCCGCAGGCTGACTGACCGGGATGCCGGCGTCGACAATAGCGTCATCACCCGAACCCTCCAGGCTTGAAGAACTGCCAGTGGTGCCGGAACTGCGCTGGCTATTGCTGGCCTGGTCCTGATTCTGCTGCTGTTGCTGCCACCCGCGATTCTGATCGGACACGTTGACGTCCACCTGGCCCAGCCCTTGCTGGCTGAACGACTCACGCAGGCGCGACATCTGGTTTTCGAGCGCTTCACGCACGCCCACATGGGCACTCATGAACGTGACCTGGGTCTGTTGATCCGTCGCCATGTTGACGCGGATGTCCAGACGCCCGAGTTCGGCCGGTTCCAGCTGGATTTCCGCCGACTTCAGGTTTTGGCTGGACAAGTACATGACCCGATCAACAACCCCTTCACTCCAGCCACTCTGATGCATGGCCAGTGGCTGGTTGATCAGCGGAACGGTTGGTGTCAGGGCTGCTCGCGGTGCTTGCGCAGCCTGGCTCATCGCCGCGAGACGCTCGGCGAAGTTATCCATGCGCGTATCGCCGCCGGTACTTTTGACATCCTTGAGCCCATCATCAAGCAAGCCACTGAAAGATTTGTCGCTGCTCTCCGTGCTGGCTTCATCAGTGGGCAGCTGATCGGCCAGGGCCGTCAGGTTATTGGCGATGTTCTGCGTGGAGTCAGCAGAGTCGTTATTGCTGGACTTGCCGGTCTTGTCAGGATGATTGCTGCCATTGGCTTGCTGGGTCGCCGCCTGAGCCTTCGCGCTGGCGTTCTCCAGGGCAAACTGCAGGGCGGGCAAGCCTGCCAAGGGGTCGGCCTCGGGATCGAACGACGCATCATTCGCCAAATCAGTGCTGGATGCGACCGGTGCCGAAGGCGCTGCAGCTGATGCCGCCACCATCGTGGCGGTGGCGGAAGAAACCGCTGCTGCCGGATCAGCAACAGGCGCGTCCTGCACGGGCACTGCGACTGGCAGGACCATGGCCTGCAAGGCCGGGTCAAGCGCTGGATCCAGAGCTACTTCAGGGGCAGGCGTTTCCACCGGCAATATGGCGACCGCATCGTCGACAGGCTTGGCGTCTTTGTCACTGGCGGCAGCGTCGGCAGGCAAGGCATTGCCGCTATCGGCAACCGTCGTCTGATCCACGGCGGCATCGTCTTTGGCTGCCGGGTCCTTCGCGACAACATCCTTGTCCTTCGCTGGAACCGTCTTGTCCCGCGCAGGCTTGGCCGGCACGTCATTGTTGGCGGCGGATTTAGCCTGCGCCTGCTTGGCGTAGACGTCGGAGAAGCTCGAACTGTCGTCCTTGCCGTTGTCAGCCGCCTTGGCCACGCTATTGGTAGCGTTGGTCTTGGACGCCGCCATCGGGGCGGTCTGAAGGAGTGGATTAGAGGCAAGGGGCATGTCGGTCTCCGCGTGAATCGCTGGTTGCGAGCGTATTACCTAATGCCTGAGCAAGATACGGGCCAGTTTACGGCAGGACACCATACAACTGACGCTCGACATCGATCAACCGCCGCACGGTCACGTATTCAAGATCGATTCTGGTGAGTAACTCTTCAAGGCCTGAAACCTCTTCGCGACGGCTGCGTTCTTCCAGTTCGCGACACAGGTCCGCGAGGTGCAACGCTCCCATGTTGCCGCTGCTGCCCTTGAAACTATGCGCCATCAGGCTCAATTCCTGGAGGTCGAAGGCTCCACTGCCTCCCGCGTAACCCTGCAGCATCTGCTGCAACCGCGTGATGCGGTGTTCTGAGTCATCCAGGAACACGTCGAGCAATGTCGGATATTCATCCTCCATGATTTCCTGCAACGTACTCAATACGCTGTAATCCAAATGCATAGCCGACACTTGTTCACTCCTTGATCAAGAACCTTGAATCTGCTGCCGTTCGACGCAAGCCGCATTGAATGGCGAAAGACTCAGGGATTATGCCATTCCCTCCCAGGAAAACTCCACGCTGGCAGTGCGACCGTCCCGGGACCAGGACGCTTGCTCGGTCAACTGGCGTACCAGCCCCAGACCGCGACCGTACAACTCATTACCCACCGGGGGCAACGCCAGAATTGTATCGGCGTCGAAACCGGCGCCGCTGTCCTCGACTTGCAGGGTAAGCCGCCCGCCCCGCTCGGCCGGAACAACCCGCAGATGCACTCGAATGAAGCCCTCTTCAAGCTCAACCAGGCGTTCGCCCCGCTCGCGATAATAGCGGGCAAACCCTGCCGCATCTCTTTTGAGCTTCGAATCCAGGCCGAGAACGCCGTGCTCAAGTGCATTGCTGTACAGCTCGGAAAGCACGCTATACAGCTCGCCGCTCTGGCTGCGCAAACCATGCACCTCAAGCAGCAGTTGCAGCAGATAAGGCAACGGGTTGAAGCGCCGCAGCGTCGAGGCGCGAAACTCGAACGTCGCCGACCAGTCCAGCGGGCTCGACGCACCGCTGTCGGAATACGTGACGGTTTGCGGCCCAAGCGTTGCCTGATCGACGACAGTGATCTCCACCATACTGACGTCATCGCGCGCCTGCCCACCGAAGGCGGTCAATGCCTGCTGGATCTCGCCAATCAACAACTGCGGCTGGCGATTGGCGTCGAACACTTCATGCAAACGCTGGGCACCGAACAGACGGTCCTCGCTATCGCTGGTATCGATGACACCGTCCGAGAGCAGGAAGATCCGGTCGCCGGCTGCGATCGGGTAGACCTCGGTCTTGTCATCGAAGGCAGTGACGTCCAGCACACCCAACGGCAGATGCCGCGACACCAGCGGCGTACGTTCACCACTGCCGGTATGCAGCAGATAGCCTTCAGGCAGCCCGCCATTCCAGACTTCGACATGGCGCTGCTGAAAGTTGATGCACACCAGCGTCGCACAGCAAAACATGTCCACCGGCAGGATGCGTTTGAGCTTGGCGTTCATTTCGCGCAGGGTTTCGGCAAGCCCGAAGCCCTTGGCGGTCATGCCGTAGAACACTTCGGCCAAGGGCATGGCGCCCACCGCAGCCGGCAAGCCGTGCCCGGTAAAATCCCCGAGCAACAGATGCATATGCCCGGCGGGCGTGTAGGTAGCGAGCAGCAGATCACCGTTGAATAGCGCGTAAGGCGATTGCAGATAACGAATATTGGACGCATCCAGACAACCGGAATGGGCGACCTGATCGAAGACTTCCTTGGCGACCCGCTGCTCGTTAAGCAGGTACTCGTGATGGCGGGAAATGAGGTCTCGCTGCTGCAGAACCGTTTCCTGCAACACGCGCAGGCGGTTCATGGCGTTGATCTTTGCGGTCAGAACCACCTGGTTGTAGGGCTTGGCGATAAAATCGTCGCCTCCGGCATCCAGGCAACGGGCCAGTGCCTCGCCCTCGGTCATCGAGGTGAGGAAGATGATCGGCACCAGCGACTCGCCGGCCATTTTCTTGATCCGCCGCGCCGCCTCGAAGCCGTCCATGACCGGCATGACCGCATCCATCAATACCAGTTGCGGACGCCCGGATTCGAAAAGCTCGACGGCCTCGGCACCGTTACTGGCGCACAGAACCGTGTGGCCCTGACGACTGATGATAGTCGACAGCAGATAGCGATCCGTCGTGTTGTCGTCGGCGATCAGGATGCACAGGCTTTCTGCTGAAGGCTGCACAGGCTCAGCCTATCTTGAACAGTTTTGAGAAATTGGAGATCGTCAGGATCTTGATGACATCAGAGCTGCAATTGACCAGCTGTATCCGTGAATGCTCGCCGCCAGCATGATCGCGCAGCAGCAACAGCATCCCCAACGCAGAGCTGTCCAGGTAATTGGCGCCCTTCAGATCGACGACATAATTGCGCACATTGGTCCGATTTTCGTAGGCGTTGCGAAAATCCTGATGAGAAGCGAAATCGAAACGACCGGAAATAAAGATGGTCAGTTGCAGTTCGTCTTGAGAGAGCTCGGAGGTTACCGACATAGGTGAAATTCCTCAGTGGGTCTTCGTAACGTAACGAAGGTTTAACACCGCCCGTCAACGACAGCAAACCGGATTTGAATCGCTACGGGTGAAAGCATCACGTGCTGCAACCGGAGACGTGTCTAGAACGGCTCGTGTCGCGGCAACCGTTGGGACAATTCATCAAGTAATTTTTGTTCACGCTTGTCTTCAAGTTTGCGCGCCTCATCCACATAGCGCTGGACCAGCTTGCGCAACCCTTCGACCCGCGCGTACGCCTGTTGCCAGGTGCCCCGCGCCTGATTCAGATTGTTCTGATGCCACTCCAGGCTTTTGCGTTGCTGACCGACTGCGGTTTCAAGTTGATTGAGAAAGCGTTGATAGTTCATCAGCCATTGCCCGGAGACGCCGGTGCCGCCTTTGTCGATCCACTGCTGCTGGTAGCTGAGACGGAAATTTTCCAGCTCATCGAGCTTGCCTTCTGCCAGGCGAACCTGACCTTGAAAGTGCCCCAGGCGTTGCGCTGCCGCGCGCTCGGCGGATTCGGCCATATCCACCACGGGCGCCAGACGCTCGGCACGACTCTTGGCCATGAGTTATTAGCCGCCCGCTGCCGGATTGAAGACTGCCGCGAGCCGTGCGCTGCTCTCCTGCATGCTTTCATTGTCGTTCAGACCCTGACGCAGATAACGCACCAGCACCGGTTGCAAGGCAATGGCCATATCGGTTTCCCGATCGCCACCGGCCACATAGGCGCCGACGCTGATCAAGTCCCGGCTTTGCTGGTAGCGCGACCACAGCTGCTTGAAATGCTGGGCCTGTCCCATGTGCTCCGGGCTGACCACCGAAGGCATGACTCGACTGATGGAAGCTTCGATGTCGATGGCCGGGTAATGCCCCTCTTCGGCCAGACGCCGCGACAAGACGATGTGCCCGTCGAGCACGCCCCGCGCCGAGTCGGCAATCGGGTCCTGCTGGTCATCGCCTTCCGAGAGCACCGTATAAAAAGCCGTGATCGATCCGCCACCGGCTTCAGCATTACCGGCGCGTTCGACCAGCTTGGGCAACTTGGCGAACACCGACGGCGGATAGCCTTTGGTCGCTGGCGGCTCGCCAATCGCCAGGGCAATTTCCCGTTGGGCCTGGGCGAAACGGGTCAGGGAATCCATCAGCAGCAGGACATTCTTGCCCTTGTCGCGAAAATATTCGGCGATGCGCGTGCAATACATGGCCGCGCGCAAACGCATCAGTGGTGCGTCATCCGCAGGTGAAGCCACGACGACGGAACGCTTGAGGCCTTCTTCACCGAGACTGTGTTCGATGAATTCCTTGACCTCACGACCCCGCTCACCGATCAGGCCAACGACAATGATGTCGGCCTCGGTGAAGCGCGTCATCATTCCCAGCAGTACGCTCTTGCCGACGCCGGTACCGGCGAACAAGCCAAGACGCTGACCACGCCCGACTGTCAATAATCCGTTGATGCAGCGAATTCCCACGTCCAGCGGCTGGCTGATCGGGTTGCGCTTGAGTGGGTTGATGGTCGGGCCGTCCATCGGCACCCAGTCTTCGGCTTTCATGCCGCCCTTGCCGTCCAGTGCGCGACCCGCGCCATCGAGCACGCGTCCGAGCATGGCCATGCCCATGGGCAGGCGACCGGTATCGGCCAATGGCACGACCCGCGCGCCGGGAGCGATACCGGCAACGCTGCCGACCGGCATCAGAAATACTTTGCCACCGGAAAAGCCCATGACTTCGGCTTCGACTTCTACCGGAGAATGGCTGTCATCGTTGATCACCACGCAACGACTGCCCATGGCCGCCCGCAACCCTTCAGCTTCGAGGGTCAGGCCGACCATGCGCAGCAAGCGGCCTTCTACAACGGGCTGGACCGGCAGGTCGATGGCTTCGGCGTAGGTATCCAGACGCTTGCCGAAGCTGGTGCGATCAAGGCGCATCGGGCTTCTCGTTGTCGGAACTCTCGGCGTCAGGGTTGGCGACATTAGAGCCAGCAGCGGCCTGCTCAAGATCAATGCTCACATCGGCCGCAGCCGGATGCAGCGCCTGCTCGTGCATCTGGTCGTACATCTTGGCCATGGCCAGGGAAATTCTTGTCTCGATGCTGGCATCGATCCGGCTGTGTTCGGTTTCAATCCGGCAACCACCCGCTTGCAGGGTGTCATCTTCCAGGATACGCCAGGTTTCCTCATGCCGCTCGCGCAGCGCCTTGACCTGGGCGAAGTCCTGCGGATTGATGAAGATGCGCACGTTTTGCGCGCCCATGGGCAACAGCTTCAGAGCATCACGCAATACATTACCGATCTGTCTGGAATCAGTGGTCAGTTCACGCTGAATGACTTTGCGGGCAATGTGCTCGACCAGCAGCACCACGCCTCTTTCGATTTGCGTGTCCTGGTCGGCGATGGGTTCGAGCAGGTTCGCCATCAACTGTTCGAGGCTGGCAAGCTTGGCGGCCAGGGCCACTTCGGCTTCCTGGCGAACCTTGAGTTGCGTACTGTGAAAGCCTTCTTTTTCACCGGTAGCGAAGCCTTCGTTGTAGGCCTCCTGGCGAATGCTTTCCAGTTCCTCAAGGGTCATCGGCTGGACTTCATCCAGCGGCACTTCTTCCATCTCGGCCGGTTCTTCTTCAACCGGCAAGACCTCAGGTTCGGGTTCAGGCTCTTGATGCGGATCGAAACTTGGCAGGGAAAAGACGTCGTAACCGCCGACGTCTTTGGCGCGAATAAGCTCGCTGGCCGGTTCTTTGCTGGAGCTGGACATTAAAAAGACCTTAGATCATTTCCTCGCCACCTTTGCCGCCGAGCACAATCTCCCCGGCCTCGGCCATACGGCGCGCAATGGTGAGGATTTCTTTCTGTGCGGTTTCCACGTCGCTGACGCGAACCGGCCCTTTGGCTTCCAGATCGTCGCGCAACAGTTCGGCGGCGCGTTTGGACATGTTCTTGAAAATCTTTTCCTTGATCGCCTCGTCCGAGCCTTTAAGGGCCAGCACCAGTACATCCGAAGAAACTTCGCGCAGCAGCGCCTGGATGCCACGGTCGTCCACGTCCGCCAGGTTGTTGAAGACGAACATGAGGTCTTCGATCTGCACCGAGAGGTCTTCGTCGACTTCGCGGATCGAATCCATGAGCGTGCCTTCCATCGAGCTGTCGAGGAAGTTCATGATGTCCGCAGCACGCTTGATGCCGCCCAGCGTGGTACGTGAAGTATTGGCGTTGCCGGAGAACTGCTTCTCCAGAATCTGGTTCAATTCTTTCAGCGCGGCCGGCTGCACGGTGTTCAGCGACGACACGCGCAGGATGATATCCAGACGCACCTTGTGGTCGAAATGGCCAAGCACTTCGCCTGCCTGATCGGCGTCGAGATAGGCCACGACAATGGCCTGAATCTGCGGGTGTTCGAAGCGGATCACGTCGGCAACCGCGCGCGGCTCCATCCACTTCAGGCTGTCCAGGCCGCTGGTATTGCCACCCAGCAGAATGCGATCGATCAGGCCGTTGGCTTTGTCTTCGCCCAACGCCTGAGTCAGCATCTTGCGGATATACCCGTCAGAACCCACGCCGAGGCTGGTCTGATCGCCGACGATCTCGACGAATTCGGTCATGACTTCTTCGACCTGCTCGCGATGCACATTGCGCATCTGCGCCATGGCCACGCCCACGCGCTGGACCTCCTTGGGGCCCATGTGGCGCAGGACTTGCGCCGCATCGGTTTCACCCAGGGACAGTAGCAGGACTGCCGCTTTCTCGACTTTGCTCAGCTTGGCTACGACGGCTCGATCACTCATCAGTGTTAATCCACTCTTTCACGACCTGGGCCACTCGACCCGGATCTTCGGCCACCAGACTCTTGATTGCGTTCAGCTGTGCGTCATAACCCTCGGTCGGGCTAGGCAACAGAATGCTCTGCGGGCCGCCGAGGCTGACACGGTCGTTGGACAATTCGTCCGCGCCGCCCATGCCACCCAGACCGCCCATATCGTCGTCGAAACCGGCGAGCTGCTTGCTCTTGCCGTTGGTGATGTTGTTGAGCACCGGGCGCAACACACCAAACACCAGCACCAGGATGAAAATCACACCCATGGCTTGTTTGACGATGTCCCAGAACCATGGCTGCGAGTAGAACGGGATATCCGGGATCGTTTCGCCGCGCTCGGCGGAAAACGGCACGTTGACCACGCTCACCGTATCACCACGGCTGGCGTCGAAACCGACTGCGTTCTGCACCAGACGCGTAAAGCGATTCAGATCTTCGGCACTCCAGGGGCTGCGAGTGGTTTCGCCGTTGGCCGCGTTGACCTTGACCTGATCATCGACAACGACCGCAACCGACAACCGGGTCAGACGCCCCTGCTGCTGCTTGGTGTGGCTGATGGAACGGTCAAGCTCGAAGTTCTTGGTGGACTGGATGCGTTTGTCAGCCGGGTAAGGCGCGAGCGCAGGCTGACCGGTAGCCGGGTCCATGATCTGTTGGCCGTTGGCATCGAGCAGCGGTTGACCCGGCGCGATAGCAGCGGCGGCACCACCTGCGGCACCACCCGTGGTTTGCGGCGCGGTTGCCGGACCTGGAGGCTGATTGCTCAGCGCACCCGGTACACCCTGGGCGCCACTGCTGGTGGAGCGTTGTTCGTTGACCGACTGCTCGCTGCGCAAGGCAGGCTGATCCGGGTTGAAACTTTCGGCAGTAGATTCCACCGCGCTGAAATCCACATTGGCGGAAACCTCAGCCTTGTAGCGATCATTGCCCAGGATCGGTTGCAGAATATTCTGCACGCGCTGGGTGAGCATGCCTTCCATACGACGGCTGTAATCGAACTGCTTGCCGGCCATGGTCAATTCGGAATTTTCCGCCTGATCAGAAAGCAGATTGCCCTTCTGATCAACGACCGTGATCTGCGACTTGTTCAGCTCGGGAACGCTGGTTGCCACCAGGTTGATGATCGCCACAACCTGGCTTGGCTCAAGCGAACGACCGGCGTACAGCTCGACCAGAATCGATGCGCTGGGCTTGCGGTCGTCACGAACGAAGACCGAGCTTTTCGGGATCGCCAGATGCACGCGGGCACCCTTGACGTTGTTGAGTGCAGAAATCGTACGCGCCAGTTCGCCTTCCAGACCACGACGATAACGCGTGGCTTCCATGAACTGGCTGGTCCCCAGGCCCTGATCCTTGTCGAGAATCTCGAAACCGACGTTGGCGTCCTGCTGGACCACACCTGCCGACGCGAGCTGAATGCGCGCCCGCTGCACGTCATCGGCCTTGACCAACAGCGCTCCGGAGTTGGGCTCCACGGTGTAGGCAATATTGGCGGCTGTCAGGGTGTCCATGACCTGCTTGGCGTCCAGGCCGGCGAGACTGCCGTACAACGGACGATAATCGGGCTGCTGCGACCAGAGCACCACGGCAAAGCCAATCGCCACGCTGGCGGCGAGGCCGACCATAAGGCCGACCTGACGCAGCATGGGCATCTCGGAAAGATTGTCCAGGAAAGCGAGACCGAACACGGGCGACTTGCCCGCTGGGGCGCCTGCCTTGGCCGGAACGCTATCGGCGAGTGTTTCTGCCATGACTCAATATGTCCTTAAACCGGCATCTGCATGATGTCTTGGTACGCTTGAACCAGTTTGTTACGAACCTGAGTCAGCGCCTGAAAGGACACGGCGGCTTTCTGCGAGGAAATCATCACGTCGGTGAGATCGACGCCGCTCTTGCCGATTTCGAAGGCACTGGCCAACTGGCTGGACGCCTGTTGGGTGTCAGCAACCTTGTTGACGGCCTGACCAAGCATGTCGGCAAAGCTGCTGGAGCCGACTTCCGGCGTGGCGGCAGCCTTCGGGGCGGCCATGGCATCCATTTGCATGGAGCGCATATCCAACATCAAGCGATTAAATTCAACACCTTGGCTCATGGAAATATCTCTCGTGAGGGCCGCAAATTTTTGACACTGATTCAGCGGTCATGGATGTCAAAGCAACAAGGGTGCCAGCTAGATGGCAGCCAATGGCCATTAGTGCGTTTGAAGCTGAATAATGACCGGGGAGTCATCCCTGGAAAAGCTGTGGGAATGGTCTCGAATCCATCGGATGAGCCGGTCAAAAGCCCCGACTATGCTGGACGGCAGGGCTGCCAAGAGAGTGACCGACCTTTGTAGCGCGAATGTTACGTCGCAAATAAATGACCTTCGACGTCCATGCCCGCATCGCGCATCTGCGCCAATTTGTAGCGCAACGTACGCGGGCTGATACCTAAGCGCTCGGCAGCCTCCTTGCGACGACCGCGCTCGGCACGCAGGGTGTCAATAATCATCTGAAACTCACGTCGGCGCAGATCGTCGCCCAGCGCGTTACCCCCGTCGCTTGCGGTGCCATCGCCGATTGCTGCGCCCTGGGAAACGGGCAAGACCGGCGCGGTAACGCCCACCGGGGCGACGTTCAACGCCAGCAACGGCGCGCAGGAGACCGGGCCCGCGAGGCAGAAATCTTCCGCTTCGATGACGCCGCCCTGCTGCAGAATCAGCGCTCGCTGCACCGCGTTGTCCAGCTCACGGACATTGCCGGGCCAGGCATAACCCACCAGACAGGCCTGCGCCTGGGCCGACAGACGCACCGCCGCGTGTTTCATTTTATTGACGTGTTTGGCCAGCAAACGCTCGGCCAGCGGCAGAATATCGGCGGTTCGCTGGCGCAGCGGTTGCCAGGCCAGCGGAAATACCGATAACCGGTAAAACAGATCTTCACGAAACCGACCGGCTGCCACTTCCCCAGCCAGATCACGGTTGGTCGTTGCCAACACGCGAATATCCAGCGTGATGGGCTTGCGCGCCCCTACCCGCTCGACTTCTCGCTCCTGGAGCACGCGCAGCAATTTCGCCTGCAGCCCCATGGGCATTTCGGAAATCTCATCAAGCAGGATAGTGCCGCCGTCAGCCTGTTCGAATTTGCCGGCTTGCGCAGCGATAGCGCCAGTGAACGAGCCCTTTTCATGGCCGAACAACGTGGCTTCGAGCATGTTGTCCGGGATCGCTGCACAGTTGATGGCGATGAAAGGTTTGTCGGCACGGGGCGAATGCTGGTGAATGAATCGCGCCAGCACTTCCTTGCCGGTGCCTGATTCGCCGGATATCAGCACCGTCGAATCGCTTTTCGCCACGCGACTGGCCAGATTCAACAGCTGCGCGCTGGCCGGCTCGACGGCTATCGGCCCATCGCCGTCATCCGGGCCAGGACGTCCCAGCGCATGCCGGGCAACCAACGCCAGCATGGCCTTGGGCTCGAACGGTTTGACCAGATAATCCGCCGCACCCTGGCGCATCGCATCCACGGCGCGCTCGACCGCGCCATGCGCGGTCATCAGCAGAACCGGCAATTGCGGATGCCGCGAGCGCAACAGCCCGAGCAACTGATGGCCATCCATGCCAGGCATATTGACGTCGCTGATCACCAGACTGAACGGCTCGCGCGCGACGGCGACCAGCGCATCCTCAGCTGATCCGACGCAGTGATATTCATGCCCGGCCAATTCCAGAGTTTCCCCCAGCGCTTCGCGCAACGCACGGTCGTCTTCGACCAATAACACCTTAATCGTCATCAGTTATTGTCCACGACGCTGGATGGCGCACTCATCAATGGCAACGTGACCAGCGCGCAAGTGCCGCGACCTACACGCGAGGCATACTGAACGGTGCCGCGATGGGCGCGGGTGACCGCTGTCACCACCGCCAGGCCAAGGCCGGTGCCGGTGGTCTTGGTGGTAAAAAAGGGCTCACCGATATGCGCCAGAGCGGCAGCATCAATACCGCTGCCGTTGTCACTGACGCACAGCCGCAGCGTGTTGCCCCGGCGGTAGGCATGAATTTTCAAGCGTGGCTGACCGGCGCAAGCCTGCACCGCGTTTTCGATCAGATTCAGCAGCGCACCGACCAGCGTGTCGCGATTGCACAGCAACTCACCTGCTGAAAGATCGCACTGCCAACGCACCTGCACATCCTGAGTGTGCGTCAAGGCCGCATCCTGCAGGGCGGCGAAGAGCTGCTGCGGCGAGAGACGATCGGTAAGCGGCAATTCGCCACGAGCAAACACCAGCATGTCCCGCACTTGATGTTCAAGCTCATGCAGACGCTCCTTGAGCCGCCCGGCAAAACGTTGCTGGGTTTCCAGCGGCAGCTCCTGTTCAGTCAAATGACTGGCGTAGATCAAGGCGGCAGACAGCGGTGTGCGAATCTGGTGTGCGAGGGAAGCCACCATCCGCCCCAGCGACGATAAACGCTCATGACGCGCCAGTTGATCCTGCAGATGACGGGTTTCTGTCAGGTCGTTAAGCAATACCAGCTGACCCGGCTCGGCATCCAGCGAGCGGGTGGCAATGGACAGGCGTCGGCCATCCTTGAGGGAAACTTCGTGGCCGTCATCGTCGCGCGGAGCAAAACAGCGACTGATGACATGCCGCCACAGCTCGCCCTCCAGCGGTTGACCCAACAAATCGATGGCCGCCGGATTGGCTTCGCGCACCCTGCCCATGCCATCGATCACGATGATCCCGCCGGGCAGGAGGTCGAGCAGATTCTGCAAGCGATATGCCAGGCGCTCTTTCTCCGCCAGCTCCTCCATGCGCTGCGCGCTGACCACCGCCAGTTCGCCCTTGAGCTCGGTGACCCGTGCTTCCAGCAAGCTGTAGGAATCAGTCAACTGCGCCGACATCTGATTGAACAGCGAAAACGCCTGCTCAAGCCCCTGACGACTTTCCAGCTCAAGGGACGGCAGGACTGCATGGGCAAGGTCAGGGGTCATCTTGGCGGCCTGGGGCATAAGTCATCTCTCGCGTGGCGAACCGTCATTAAACGGTATGTTCCAAGAGACTTAGCAATCCTCGTGCCGAAAAAAAACCCCTGAAAATTCAGAGGTTTGATTTTTTCGCGATTCAGCAAGCGTCAATCATCTGCCTGTTCATCGCCTTCACGTCGGCTCATGCCGTATTTGCGCATTTTCTCAACCAGGGTCGTGCGACGGATCCGCAGACGTTCGGCAGCACGCGCGACGATACCGTTGGCGTCGTCCAGTGCCTGCTGGATCAAGCCCTGCTCCAGCCCACCCAAGTAGTCCTTCAAGTCCAGGCCTTCCGGCGGCAACAGGGCGCCGGACGAGAAGTTCGGCGTATGACCATTAATGGCCACGCGCTCTTCAAGATCACTGCGCAGACTGTCGACGAGTTGTTCGTCTTCGTCATCGACATAACGGAATTTCTTTGGCAACTCAGCCACGCCAATCACGCCATAGGGATGCATGATCGCCATGCGCTCCACCAGGTTGGCCAATTCACGCACGTTGCCCGGCCAGCCATGGCGACACAGCGACATGATGGCCGCAGAGTTGAAGCGGATCGAGCCGCGTTTTTCGTGCTCCATGCGCGAAATCAGCTCGTTCATCAGCAACGGAATATCTTCGACCCGCTCGCGCAGCGGCGCCATTTCGATCGGGAACACGTTCAGGCGGTAGTAAAGGTCTTCACGGAAGCTGCCGATCTCGATCATGGACTCAAGATTCTTGTGAGTTGCAGCAATGATGCGCACATCGACGCTCTGGGTCTTGTTGCTGCCCACGCGTTCAAAGGTACGTTCCTGCAGAACCCGCAGCAGCTTGACCTGCATCGGCAGCGGCATGTCGCCGATTTCGTCAAGGAACAGCGTGCCGCCGTTGGCCAGTTCGAAACGCCCGGCACGACTGGTGATCGCCCCGGTAAAGGCGCCCTTCTCGTGACCGAACAGTTCACTTTCCAGCAACTCGGCCGGGATCGCGCCACAGTTGACCGGCACAAACGGCGCGTCGCGGCGTTTGGAATGATAGTGCAGGTTGCGCGCGACAACTTCCTTGCCAGTCCCGGACTCACCCAGAATCAACACGCTGGCGTCAGTGTCTGCGACCTGCTGCATCATCTGGCGCACATGCTGAATCGCACGACTGGTGCCGACGAGGCTACGAAACAGGTTGGGTTCACGATGACGACCGCGCTCGCGGGCCTGATCGTACATCTCACGATAGACCTGGGCACGGTGCAGGGAATCGAGCAATTTGCTGTAGCTGGGCGGCATTTCCAGCGAGGAAAGCACGCGCCTGCGCAAATCGTCAGTCAGGTCTACGGAAGAAATTTCGCCCATCAGCAAGACGGGAAGGAACTCATCCCACGCAGCCACTGTCTTAAGAAGCCCTTGCAGACTGCCCGGCGCGTTTACGCTGCCGACGAGCACGCAGAGTACTTCTCGGGTAGAGGTCAAAGAGCCGACAACCTGTTGCCAGTCCTGGCTGGAGCAGGCCAAATTTTCTTCGCCAAGAAAATTCAGAATGACCGCCAAGTCACGGCGGCGCTGGCTATCGTCATCGATCAGCAGAATCTTGATTTCACGCCACATGCAATAGCAACTTCCCTAGTCAACTCTATGCCCCACAAGGGCAAGCTTGGCAATTCTCAGCCGGTACGATTACTGAGACGCCAGAAAATGGCAAACATCACTAGTTAAGTCAAAAAACCGTACACAGTCAAATTTATGGCGCACTTCTTTTCGATCAACGAGCTTCAACCGAACAGATGGTAAACCTTCGCCGCGTTTTTCGCTTGCTGGATCTGCGACATCTCGTCGACGATCGCCTGCCGGGCGTCGGTTGCAGTATCGATTAACTGCCGGTAGACCGTCAGCAGCTCCTCCAGATTACTGCGCAGTTCCGGCGCATTGGGCGTTGCTTCACTGATCATGTCGTCCACACAGGCACGGCATGCCAGATCAAGTTTGCCAATAGCATCCCAGTCACGCTCAGCCAGCGCGCCCACCAGCGCTTCCTTGGTTTCTTCGATACGCTTGAGTGCAGCACTCATGTTGGTCTCCTCAGCACAGCTTAATGAGCAGCGATTGCGTCCCAGCCTTCCTTGACAGTGCCCAGCAAGCTGCTGACTTCGTCAAGGATCAGTGGATCGCTTTTTATATTGGCTTCAGCCAGGCGCTGCATCATGTAGATGTAAAGATTGTCCACACGGGTCAGCGTATCAGCCGATTTTTCCATATCCAGGCCTTCACGCAGGCCGCCGACGATTTCTATCGCCTTGCCGATCAATACGCCTTTTGCAGGAATATCCTTGCGTCCGATGGCGCCCTTGGCCTGGGCAATGCGATCCAGCCCTGCTTCCATCAGCATCTGCACCAGACGATGAGGGGTGGCCTCGGACGTTTGCGCATGGGCATTCACTTTCTGGTACTGCCGAAGGGCTAACATCGGGTTCATGATCAACCTCGTCAAAGCTGGAAGAGTTCGTATATTCAATGTATCGACGCACTGTCGGAAAACTTTAGACCAGAAGCCAAAAACCCGGCGTGCGATAAATCGCAGCCGGGCTGGATGACGCAGCAAATGTCAGCCAGATGCCTGAGCATTCAGGGTATCGAAGAATGAGGTGATGCTCGACAGCGTCGACTTCATCTGCCCCACTAACAAATCCATCGCGTTGTACTTGGCTGTCAACGTTGAAGTCAGGTTAGCCACACGAATATCGAGGGCAGTCTGCTGCGCTTTCAGATCGGTACTGGTCTTGTTCAGCGATTTGGTGCGTTCGTCGAGAGTACCGCCGGTTTTGTTATACGGTTCGATGGCTTTTTTCATACGCGCCAGCAAGCCATTTTCCGCGTTAGTGCCGGAGAACATTTGCTGCACTTCACTGCCCAGGCTTTTGTCGTTCATTGCCTTGGTGAACTTGCCAGCATCGAAGGTAAGCGTACCGCCGGACTGAGCAGTCTGGATACCCAACTGCGCCAGGGTCGACAACTTGCTGCCAGGACCAGGTGTGATCAACTGCTCACGCAAGGTGGCCAGTAGGTCGCGCGGCAAGGAGTCGCCAGTCATTGCCGCCGACACCGTCAGGTCGCCGTTGGCATCAGCGGTGGCCTTGGTCAGCGAGTTGATGGTCTTGACCACGTTGTTGTACGCATCAACAAACGTCTGCAACGATGTTTTCAAACCGTCGGTGTTGCCTGCCACGGTAACCGTGGATTTGCCCTCGGCAACCGCAGTAATGGTCACCCCGGTCAGCGCTGAACTGTAAGTATTGGTCGAACTGGTGACTTTCAGACCGCCGATCAACATCTCGCCATCGATCGGCGCCTTGCCGATCCTGCCTGCGCTTGTCGCCGAATTGGGGTCAAGTACATCGCCGGAGCCAATCGTCAGGCCCGGGATGGTGCTGCTGGTGGTGATATCCGTACCTGTGCCGGTCTTGGTAGAGCCAAACACCAGGCGCGAACCGGTACCGTCGGAAATAATGTTCGCCGATACGCCACTGGTCGAGGTCTTGGCGTTGATCAGGTCGCGAACCTGCTGCAACGTGGAGCCCGCCGGAATTTCGAAGGCAGTGTCAGTGGTATTTTGAGTGATAGTCAGGGTACCACTCGGAATAGCACTAGCTGCCGCCGCATCGAACGAGGCAGATGCAACGCTGGAACTGGTCGCAAGCTTGGTGACTTCCATCGCATACGTACCTGCCACTGCCGAGTTGGTAGTGGTCGCGGTAATGCTGGTGGTAAGAGACGAAGTTGCCGAAAAGCCATTAAACGCTGGCGTGTCCGCTTTGCCGAGATTGGTCATCGCGGTCTGGAACGCATCAAGCGCCGACTTCAATGTACTGACACCCGACAACTTGGTCGTCGTCAGCGACGTCTGCTTGGTGATCTGGGTCTGCTTGGCGTATTTGTCCGAATCAACCAGGGAAGCAACGATCTCCTTGATTGCCAGACCCGAGCCGAGGCCCGTGGAAGTACTGATTGGGCTTGCCATGTGCTTCTCCTTCAGGTTTCGTCGGTCTTTTGACGACGACACAACACAGAACTACAGCCTACACGATCCATGCCATCAAACCTTGGCATCAAACAACAAGCTATGCGCATTGTGAAGGCTGTCAGCAATTTTCAAAGCTTCCGCCGAGGGTAACTGTCTGACGACTTCTCCCGTATCACTGGCGATCACTTTGACCACGACTTCTCCGGATGCTTCATCAATGGAGAATTCGAGATTGCGTCTTACCGACTGCACGAACTTTTCGATCTCTTGTACAGCTGTCTTGAGCTTTTCCGACTTTTCAGCGTCGGATTCCTTCGATGAGTCTTTACTTGCGGACGAATCCGCAGCAGCCGCTGGCGCAGGCACCGCAACTGCTTGAGGAGCGGCGGCCGTTTGTTCTACTACAGCGGGCGCCGGCTTGATGGCCTGGTAAGACAAGCCCAACTTCACGCTCATGTCCATTCCCAACACCTCCTCAACGTAAAAAGCGGAAGAGCACGACTAGCACACTCCTCCGCCAAAACTCATTCCGAAAATTACTGAAGCAGCTTCAGTACAGCGGAAGGCAACTGGTTAGCCTGGGCCAGAACAGCTTGGGAAGCCTGTTGCAGAGTTTGCTGCTTGGTCAGGTTAGCGGTTTCTGCGGCGAAGTCAGTGTCTTGTACACGACCCAGTGCAGCAGTGGCGTTTTCGTTTACGTTTTGCAGGTTGGAGATGGTGCTGGTCAGACGGTTCTGCGAAGCACCCAGGTTTGCACGAGTGGCGTTGATCGTTGCCAATGCAGCATCAATTGCAGTGATCGCGCCGTCGATTGCCGATGCAGCTGCTGCGCTGGTAGCACCAGTCAGAACAGTGGTACCGCTACCTACAGACAGGCTGACGGCGTCAAACTTGCTGCTCAGGGTCAGGCTGATCTGGTTAGCACTACCAGTGTTCGAACCCACTTGCAGAGTCATGGTGCCGGCAGTACCGTCAAGCAGGTTCTTGCCGTTCAGGTTGGTGCTTGCAGAGATACGAGTCAATTCGTCAGACATCTGACCGAATTCTGCGTTGGTAGCGGTCTGGTCAGCAGTGCCGTTAGTACCGTTGCGCGCTTGTACAGCCAGTTCACGCATACGTTGCAGAATGTTAGTGGACTCTTGCAGAGCGCCTTCAGCGGTCTGAGCCATCGAGATGCCATCGTTGGCGTTCTTGATTGCTACAGTCTGGCCGCGGATCTGGCTGCTGATACGAGTTGCGATCTGCAGGCCGGCAGCGTCATCTTTGGCGCTGTTGATTTTCAGACCGGAAGACAGGCGGCTCATGGAGGTTGCCAGAGCGTCGGATGCTTTGCCCAAGTTCTTCTGAACGGAGAGGGAAGCAACGTTAGTGTTTACGCCTAAAGCCATGATGAAATTCCTCGTTGGTTGGGTGCTGCGGCTTCCGGCCCTGGCAACAGCCGGGTTGGCACAGAGAACCTTCGTAATAGTTATCGTCGGGATCGGACTTTGCTTTAGGGCAATTTATAAAAATAATGCCATCAAGCGGCCACCTCCCCGGAAAACAAGGACTTAGCCATTTGTAAAGATTAAAAAAGCGAGTCTGGAGTGCAGACAAACAAGCGAAGTTCTATATATCGGCCACCGCGCCGTAGATACAGCAAGTCATTAACTGTGAACCAGTTCCGTTAATTCGTACTGCATGTAGTCGGCAAGGCCCAACCAGTCCTGTGACTGTTGACAGGCCAGCATCGCCACCAGCAGTTGCGACCATTGCTGCCGGACCGCCGGCGAACTGTGTTCAAACAAACCGGCTGCAGTTTCGAACACTTCCAGCATATCCAGAGCCGCCTCGACGCTGCGGCCAAGGCGAAACCGCCCGGCACATTCGATGCTGGCGAGTACACACGATTCGATGCTGTTCATTGGCTGAACTCTGGATGAAAACCGGTGCCCGCGATCAGTGCGCCCGACCGGCTGCTATTAAGGAAACGAACCTGCGGATGCGCTTGAATGTAACGTTCAAGCTCGCCAAGGTAACGCCGGAAATTGAGCTGGGTCTTGACCCGCTGACCATGGCCATCGAGCACCCACTGCCTGGCTTGATCCACCGTCCCCCCAAGCTCCCCGGCGTGCCAGCCAGCATGGCTTTTGTTCATTGGATAAGCGAAGTCCACACCAAACAAAGTGATCTGCGCCGCGCCCATTTTCACCGCCAGATCCACCGCCGGATGAATGACACTGCCACCGGAGGCCAGAACGCCCCGTTGCACCCGCTGGCGCAGTTGCGCATACATCGGGCTCGGCGAGAAACCGACATAACGCTCACCCTGCCAGGCCGATAGAACCCGCGGATCGCTTAAAGGCAGATAGACCAGGCGGATGCCCGCCGAATCCGTCGCGGGTAGATGGCGATCAGAAATGCGCTGATCGATGGTCACCACCAGGTCAGGCCGGATACCCTGGGCAATCAGCGGTTGGTAAGCGGTGTCGACGCAGATGAACAACGGGCGCTGCGCCCGAGTGCGGATGGCCAGCAACTTTTCGAAGTGCTGCTCAAGACTAGGGCCGGTGCCAATCACGTAGATTTCCCGACCCGATTGCGAGCCGAACAGCTCGGCAACGTCAGGATCACTGCTGACCAGATCGAAACTCTCCTCAAGGCGCTGCAGAATCTGCGGCGACTGTGGATCGAATTCGCGATTGTTGAAGTGCAGGTGGACTTCGCTGACCAGCCGATCACGAATCCGCGCATTGTTTTCGTCGGCCAGCTCCAGCTCGGCGGGCAAGGCGAAAAACGGCAACTGGATTTCCCGGCAGTCGGCAGCGTAGCCAAGCTCAATGCGCGGATCACTCAACCAGTCATCCTGATCGGTCAGCCTGAGCACCAGAGCAAACAACGCACCGTTGAGGATATGCACCTGCAAACGCGACGCGCTGTGTTGCTCCAGCAGAACGCGCGGCAAATCGCCAAGCCCGGTGCCATATAGATGAAGCACTTCACTGGCCTGCGGCAAACTGGCGGCCTGTAAACGCGCCTCGGCGATTCGGTCATGACGACTGGTGAGCTGAATACCGTTGAGACTCAGGGTTGATTGCAGCCCCTCGACCAACCCGGCCTGAGACGAGACGTCGTCTTCAGCCTGCAGACGGGCGAAGACATCCGGCCAGCGGTTCTGCAGCACTGCGGCATTGCGCTCAAAGCTGTCGGTCATGAAGCCTCACCTGAAACGAAGGCAAAAAAATAGCGCTCAAGATTAACTCACCTTGCGCGCCATTTTTGCTGCATATGCGATTACGGGCGATAAATGATCGCCGAACCCCAGGACAAGCCCACCCCGAAACCGCTCAAGGCGACTCGCTTCCAGCTTGAATCCATGGCGTGCCGTTCCAGCAGCAGCGGAATGCTGGAAGACACGGTGTTGCCGGTTTCCAGCATATCCTTGATGAACTTCTCGGGCTCGCCCTCGAAACGCCGCGCGACTGCATCAACAATCGCCGCGCTGCCCTGATGGATGCAGAAGGCATCAATATCAGTGGATTGCAGGCCGGATTCGTCGAGCAATTCGTGCAGGTGCGCCGGGACTTTGAGCAGTGCGAAGTTGAACACCTGGCGACCGTTCATGAAGAACACGCCGTTGCTGACCTTCAGGTGCGGCGCGCCGGAGCCGTCAGTGCCGAATTTGGCCTTGCCCAGCTGCCATTGGGCGTCCTCGCCCATCCAGGTGGCGGTCGCAGCATCACCAAACAACATGGTGGTGTTGCGGTCTTCCGGATCGACAATTTTTGAATACGGATCAGCAGTAACCAGCAGGCCGTTTTTCAGACCGGTGGCCTCCATGAAACCTTTGAGCGCATAGATGCCGTAGACGTAACCAGAGCAACCCAGGGAAATATCGAACGCTGCGACATTAGTCGACAGGCCCAGCTTGTCCTGGACGATGGCAGCGGTATGCGGCAGACCTTCTTCATCACCGTTCTGCGTGACAACGATCAGCACATCGATGGATTCGCGCTTGAGTTGCGGATTGTTGGCGAACAAGGCATTGACCGCCTCGACGCACAAATCGGATGTTTCCTGACCGTCTTCTTTACGTGGCAGGAAAGCCGAGCCGATCTTGCCCAGGATGAACTCGTCATCCTTGCCGAATTTGGCACCCTGCGCGTAGTTGTCAACGCCAGCCGCGGGCACGTAACTCGCTATGCTTTTTATGCCAATCATCATGGCTTCCCAATAATAAATAGCTGAATATCACCGCGCGCTCGATGGCGGGGCATTGTAATCAGAAGGCTTTTTTGCCCTTGAATAAAGGGCTGCGGGGACGTTTGACCGATCCCGGAGAACCGTGAAATCAGCCTTACGTCGTCGTCGCCCGCGAGCACGATACAGTGAAGATGCGCGTTGTGACTCATAGGTCACTAAGTTTTATGCGCTTTTACTGCCGCGCATGCCACCGGCAACGGCTGTTATCGTGCCGAAAATCGCCTGCTGACTTCAAGGTGTCACGCCAATCTGCCGCCTACTCGACGCTTTCCCACTCCAGCGCAGTACCCCGGCTCAACGGCTGCCGGGCCTTTCGCCCCAGCACCGCATCGATATGTTTGGGTGCCAGCCCCCGACCGGGACGAATGGCGCGCACGTTGTCCTTGCTGAACGTTTCGCCGGCGAGCATATCGCGCACGACGTACAACGAGCGCCGGTATTGCAGTGAATTCTGTTCCGCCTGGGTCGCGCCATACTGCACATGCCCCAGCCCTTGCCAGGCGCGTTCGGTTTCAATGACCAAGCTGGCCATTTCCGCAGGTTCCAGGGAAAAACTGGCATCCACTCCGCCGTCGGTGCGGTCCAGGGTGAAGTGTTTCTCGATGACCGTTGCGCCCATGGCCACCGCCGCCACGGAAACGCCAACGCCCATGGTGTGATCAGACAAGCCGACTTCACAACCGAACAGCTCGCGCAGATGGGGAATGGTCCGAATGTGGCTGTTTTGTGGGGAGGCCGGATAAGTGCTGGTGCATTTGAGCAGCACCAGGTCGCGGCAGCCTGCGGCACGCGCGGCACGCACGCTTTCATCCAGCTCGGCAATACTGGCCATTCCGGTGGAGATAATCAGCGGTTTGCCGGTCGCCGCAGTCCGGCGAATCAGCGGCAGGTCGGTGTTTTCGAAGCTGGCGATCTTGTAGGCCGGCACATCCAGGCTTTCGAGGAAGTCTACCGCGCTCTCATCGAACGGAGTGGAAAACGCCAACATCCCCAGCTCTTTGGCACGGGCGAAAATCGGCGCATGCCACTCCCAGGGCGTATGGGCTTTTTCGTACAGCGCATACAGCGAAGATCCCGCCCAAAGATTGTTGGGGTCTTTGATGAAGAACTCGCCCTCATCAATATCAAGGGTCATGGTGTCGGCGGTGTAGGTTTGCAGCTTCAGCGCATGAGCTCCGGCCTTGGCAGCAGCCTCGACGATGCGCAGAGCCTGCTCCAGGGATTGATTGTGGTTACCGCTCATTTCGGCGATGACAAAAGGTGGAGCATCCGCTCCGATGGAACGTGAGCCAATCTTGAAACCAGTCATCGCTGTTCACTCGCAAAAAAACCGGGAATGGCAGCTGCCAGCACTGCCGCAACACGACGGGCGCCCTTCCCGTCCACTAACTTTCGGGACTGTGATGCCAGACTCTGGCGCAGCTCCGGATTATTCATAAGGTGGTCAATCGCCTGACGCAGGGTCTGCACGCTGAACTTTTCCCGGGTGCCGATATAAAGATGCGCACCCGCCTCGGCCAGCTGTTCAGCATTGGCCTTCTGATTGGCGGCCACTGCGACGCAGATGGTCGGTAATCCCAGCGCGGCCCGCTCCCACGTCGTGCCGCCACCGGCACCGATGAACAGATCAGCCTCGGCCATCAAGCGCGAAAAGTCGCTGACCTGGATTTGCAGGCGCCAGTTCAAGCGCCCTTCGGCCAACGCCTGCATGGCGAGCCAATCGGGATTGTCGATCCCGGCGATGAACTCCACTTCCAGCTGCGGATAAGCCAGCAAAGCCTGCATCGCGATCCATGATTGCCCGGCCGCGTCGAAACCGCCGAAATTGACGATGACACGTTTGACCCTGGGCCGGATCTCGATCGGCTCACGCTGGAATTCCTCACGCAGCAAGGCGAAGTGCGGACCCAGCAACGCTTGGCATTGAGCAGTGAGCCACGGCGCGTAGGCCTGGGGCGTTCCGGAAAAGTTCTGATCGAGCAGCACATCAGCCGAATGAGCGCGATTGGCCAGATCGTCAATGGCCATGACACGTGGCGCAAATCGACGCGCTGCGGTTTCCCAGTCGGCGGCAAGCCCGTAGTGATCGACAATCAGCCAGTCAAAGCGCGCTTGAGCGGGCAGCGCCTGAGCCAGCGCGCTGATATCCTCCTGGCAAGGCAATAACGCTTCGATGTCGATACCCGGCTGCTCATTGGCATAGTCCGCCGGCAAGGCATGAACGGTGTAACCCTGAGCCTGAAGCCGGCTCGACAAATGCCCTGGCAACAGGCGACAGGCGAAGCTCACGTCTGCCCCGCTGTTGCGCAGCACATCAGCCAGTGCCATGCAGCGCGCAATATGACCGCTGCCAATATTGAGCGACGCGTCCGCACGAATCAGCACTCTCACCCTTCCAGCTCCCCGCTCGCCTTGAGCGCCGCGTAGAGAAATTCCGCACGCCGCCAATCCTCTTCGGTGTCGATGTCCTGAACCAGATGGCGTGGCAGGATGATCGGCAGACTCAGGTCGGAGAACACCACGTCGCCGCGCAGCCAGGCATCGCTGCGCCCCCAATAGAATTGACCGGCGTCCTGATAGGCAGCCGGAAGATCCTGTGATCGGGTTTCGCGGAACTGCGGATACATCGGTGTCAACGCCCCGCCGGGCTCGACCAGCAGAGCACGCTGCACCGGAAAGCCAAAACTGCACACCGGGAATGCGTAGGATTTTTCCGGAGCAGATTGCAGCATTTCCAAGCCCTGACGCAAATAACGCGTTTGCAACAGCGGCGCAGTGGCGTAGATGCAGCACACGAAATCAAACTCCAGCCTTTGGTCTGCCAACGCGCCGATTGCATGCTGCATGACCGCAAGGGTGCCGGTAAACGCATCGGCCAGCTCGGCGGGACGCATGAACGGCACCTCGGCGCCATGGGCCAGGGCGATAGCGGCGATTTCCGCATCGTCGGTGCTGACCATGACCCGATCAAATACCCCACTGGCCAGGGCCGCGCGAATCGACCAGACGATCATCGGCTGGCCATTGAACAGCTTGAGATTCTTGCGCGGGATGCGCTGGCTGCCGCCCCGCGCCGGAATAATGGCTACCGCGCTCACGCACGTTTTCCCAAGAGAAACCGGGTGACGTCGCCGGCTGGAAACTGCGAGTCCCGGCCCCAAAACTCCTCCTGGTCAGTCAATTCACGCATATCGGATTTACCATCAGTTCAGTGGGGGCCGAGCGTTACGCCTTGCCGGGGGTGAGCAAACGCTGCAACTGCTCGATCACGTAGTCCTGCTGGGTTTCGCTCATGGCCGGGAAGATCGGCAGGCTGAAGGCTTGTGCGTAATAGCGCTCAGCTTCAGGGAAATCGCCTGACTTGAACCCCAGCTCCCGGTAGTACGGCTGCAAGTGGACGGGAATGTAGTGCAGATTGACGCCGATCCCGGCTGCACGCAAGGCTTCGAAAACCTCCCGATGGCTCAAACTCAGGCGCTCGGTGTGCAGGCGCACGACGTACAAATGCCAGGCCGACTCAGCGTCGGCCTGGGCGCAGGGCAAGGTCAGCGGCAACCCGGCCAGCGCCGTTTGATAGCGAGCGGCAAGCTCGCGACGCCGGACAATGAACGCATCCAGCTTGCTCAGTTGTGACAAACCCAACGCAGCTTGAATGTCGGTCATCCGGTAATTGAAGCCCAGCTCGACCTGCTGGTAATACCACGGGCCATGGCTGGGTTCGTCCATGTGCTCCGGGTCACGGGTCATGCCGTGGCTGCGCAGGCGGCGCAGGCGCTCGGCCAGCTCGGGACGATTGGTCATGACCATACCGCCCTCCCCGGTGGTGATGATCTTTACCGGGTGAAAACTGAACACGGTCATCGCCGCGAACTCGCCGCAGCCCACCGGACGCCCGGCATAAGCGGCCCCCACGGCGTGAGACGCATCTTCGATCACGGTGAAGCCGTAGCGTGTGGCCAATTGATCAATGCTGCGCATGTCACAGCTCTGCCCGGAAAACGCCACAGCCACCAAGACTTTGGGCAGTCGCCCGGCGCGCTCGGCGGCTTCCAGTTTGAGCGCCAGCGCCTGGGCATCGAGATTCCAGGTCAGTGGATCGATGTCGACAAAATCCACATTGGCGCCGCAATAGCGTCCGCAATTGGCCGAAGCGAGAAACGTGTTGGGTGTCGTCCACAGCCAATCGCCCGGCCCTAGATCCGCTGCCAGACAGGCAATGTGCAGCGCCGCCGTGGCATTGCACACCGCTACGGCAAACCCGGCCTCAACGCGCGCAGCCATGGCGACTTCGAAGCGCGCAAGCGTCGGCCCCTGGGTCAGCCAGTCTGACTGCAGCACCTGGACTACTGCGTCGATATCAGCTTGATCAAGACTCTGGCGACCGTAGGGAATCATGGCTGAATGTCGGCGTGCAGTTCGCCGATCTGGCCGACTGACAGGAAGTGCGGGTTGATATCCGAGCGGTACTCAAATGTGTCGGCCACCGCCTTGCCTTGCTCACCGCTCGCATCGAGGCTGAAATCGGCATCGATGTTATTGAAGCGGATCGACGGCACGATGGTGTAGTGATCGGCAAATTCCAGGGTCATGCGCGCGTCGTCCAGCGGCACCATCAACTCGTGGAGTTTTTCACCGGGACGAATACCAATATGCTTGTGCGGCAGCTCGGCGGCCATGGCCTGGGCCAGATCGACGATGCGAATTGACGGAATCTTCGGCACGAACACTTCGCCGCCATGCATGCGCGCAAAACTCTGCATCACGAAATCCACGCCGTGATCCAGGGTGATCCAGAAGCGGGTCATGCGCGGATCGGTGATCGGCAATTCCGTCGCGCCACCGGCAATCAGCTTGTTGAAGAACGGCACGATCGAGCCCCGGGAACCGGCCACGTTGCCATAACGCACCACGGCGAAACGCGTCGGCTGATCCCCGGCAATGTTATTGGCGGCGACGAACAATTTGTCCGACAGCAACTTGGTAGCGCCGTACAGGTTGATCGGGCTGGCCGCTTTGTCGGTGGACAGCGCAATCACGCTTTTCACGCCATTGGCAATGGCCGCAGCGATGATGTTCTCCGCGCCATTGACGTTGGTGCGGATGAATTCCGTCGGGTTGTACTCCGCAGCCGGTACATGTTTGAGCGCTGCGGCATGTACGACGTAATCGATGCCACGCATGCCTTGCAGCAAGCGGTCGGCATCGCGCACATCGCCCAGAAAAAACCGCATGCACGGCGCGGAAAATTCCTGCTGCATTTCGTACTGCTTGAGTTCATCCCGGGAGAACACCACTACCCGCTTGGGCTCGTAGCGCTCAAGCAGGGTGCGGATGAACTGGCGGCCGAACGAGCCGGTACCGCCGGAGATGAAAATGGATTTGCCGTTGAACATCCTTGAATCCTCTGACCTGTGTCGAACCTACGCGAGCAATTGCGCCCAGTTCACTGCACTCGGGGTGCCGAGGTCGAAACCGTTGCCGGTCAAACTCAGGTTCTTGTTGTAAGCCGGATCGCTGTCGAAGAAACCCGCCCACTTGTCCCGCAAGGCAGCAAGCGCCCGCGGCGCATCAGGGAGTACGCCCGGATGAGTAATCTGAACCTGAGGCACCCAAACCACCAGGTAACCTGCCTGGCCGATGTTCAGGCACAGGTCGATATCGGCGAACGCCTCGGCAAAATCATCTTCGTTGAAGCCTTCAACGGCGTCGAAAAGCGCCTTGCGAATCATCATGCAGGTCGAGGAGACAGCCGAGTAGTTCTGGGTCTGGATCAGGCGATGCATATAACCTGGAACATCCCTGGCGCCCACGAAAGCCGAACCCACGCCATCGTTCATTCCCAGAATCAATCCGCCCTGGGTTACCTTGCTATTGGAATCGATGAGTTTGCCGCCGACCACGCCGACTTCAGGGCGCATGGCCTGATTGAGCAGGCTGCCCACCCAGTTAGGACTAACCACTTCACTGTCAGACGCCAGCAGGATCAGGTATTCACCCTTGGCCTGACGAGCCAAGTGGTTGATCAGCGCAGGTGCACCGAACACGTTTTTGGATTCGATCAGCCTGATACGGCCGTTCGGTTGCTGCTGAGCCGCCAGCCATTCCAGTGTTTCGGGCGCCAAGTCACCGTTGTCGCCGATCAGCACTTCGAATTTTGTGTAACGGGTGCGCTGCAGAATGCTGATCACACAACGCTGCAAATCGACCAGTTCGGACTGGCCGTGGACAATGATGGAAACCAGCGGGCGTTCGCTGTGGCGGTAATCGATCTGCCAGGTTCCTGCCGACTCAGAGGTGATCAGGGCCTTGTAGCCACGGGCCGTCAAATGGCGACTCAATGCCAGCCGCTGCTGGACGTTCTCTTCCAGCACTGGCGCGTCACAGATCAGCAACGGCTCACTCATATGAGCCAGCCAGGCCATCCCGCCCTGCTCGATGATCCTCAGCAGCAAATCGAATTCCAGCGCATTGGCGAACTCTGCCGAGTAGCCGCCTGCTTCGATCAGAACGTCGCGACGAATCAACCAATGTCGAGCCATCAAGTCCGGCAGACTCTGGAGCAGATCCAGGTTGAAATCCGGACGGAATACATCGACGAGGGCACCATTGGCCTGACGATGAATCTCATCGGCATAGACCGCGCGGCATTGTGGCGCCGCCAGCAATTCCAGACTTGCCCGCAACAGACCGCTTGCAGTGAACTGATCGCCCGCGTTTGCCAACAACAGCCACTCGCAGGTTAGCTGGCGCACGCTCTGGTTAAGCTTGTCAACGTAGTTCGCCTGGCTGACTTTGACAAAGTGCAGGGTGTTGTCGGCGGTGGTTGCCGCTGGCGGTTCTGCGGTCGTGAACACCACGATCTTGAAGGCTTTGCAGTGGCCTTCCAGCAAACTGTCCAGAGTGACCTGCAGAGCGGTCACATCGCCGTTGAGGTTCAACACCAGCAGCCCGAACCGAGGGCCGTCTTCACGGGCGCGTACAGCGTCGCTGATCAGCTGCAACTCAGTGGCATCAGGGTTGCGTGCGTCCAGCCACTTGAGCACACGACCGGAGCGCGTGGCATCGAAGGTCTGGCGATTGTCAGGGTCAGGCAATGTGTTCAGGCGCGCTTCCCAAGCCAGAAATTTCCGTGCCTCATCGTCGTCGCCAATGACAGTCAGCTGGTGCGCCAGGCGGCTGACCACCTCACGGTTGAACATATTGCAGTCCAGCGCCAGCCACAGTCGATCGACAACGCTCTCCGGCGTATCGTTGTTACGTGGACGCATCAGCTCCTGCTGGCGTGTCCAGATCCCTTCCAGCCCTTCAAGCTGCACCCGACCGGCAGGCATGGTGTGCAGCATGAATTCGTATTCACTCAGCAAATCAAAAAACGGCTGATTGTAAAATGGCATCTCCACGTACTGCCGGGGTCCAAAGCGCCGCTCGGTCTGCTGCGTTGTGCTACTCCAGCCGGACTCGAAAATCAGCTCGGCAGTCAAGGAGCGGCGATGGCGCAGGTTGTCGGCCAACACCTCGAAACTCTCCAGGACGGAGGCGACGGCCTGCTGTGGATCGTCGGTCTGGACCTCGGTGGGCAGCGCCGCCAGCACGCCAGCAAATCGCTCACGATCAGCGACCGACTTGGGATCGGTAAAGGTCAGGGTATGAAAAATCTCGGTGGCATGTTCCGAGGCAATGTAATTGATCTCACGCACGACGTAAGGGATCGGCAGGATCCGCGCCTTGGCCCGCGCCAGCATGTACCAGGCATGACCGATTTCCTGCCACTGGAAAATGGTTCCGTCGGGGATTGCGTCGTGCCAGTCGCGCAGCAGCGAAGTACGGTGAACGGCATAGAACGGCGGAATGTACTCACCCATGAAGTCCAGAATCCGATCCTGCGCCAGCTCCGATGCGTAATCCTCACCGACCTTCTTGTCCCGTCGGTAATAGCTGACGCTATTGGCCAGCGTCAGATACATCAGGCAATAGCCATGGCACATGCCGTAATCCGCATTGGCTTGCAGAAAACCAACCGATTGTTCAAGGGCGTCATGGACGATGAAGTCGTCATCGGCGGCAAACACCATGTAAGGCGTAGTCACCTGCTGAACGCCGTAGTCCAGCTTGGTCTGCACGCCCCAATAACCGAACTGCGGCAGGTGTTGATAATCAACTGACTCAAACAGACCCGCCACGGCTTCGTTGCGCAGGGACGATGAATCCAGAACCAGAATCTTGCAAGGCAGCGCGCTGTAATACTGCACGGCACGGCGCAGGAACGCTGGACGGTTGTGACTGACCAACACCACCGTCAGCAATTCGCTCAATGGCAAAGTGTTTTCAGATCTGGACATGCCTTGCATAAAACTTCCCCACACAACCGGTAAATGATTAAAACGTTCGACGACGACGCAACAAGGCTTAACGAATACGACGCAGGTAACCGTCCCTGGCGACAGTAATCAGCAGCTTATTGTGCATCGCTTCGTCAATTTTGAAGTCCTGGCTTTCTTTCAAATAGGCCCAGACGGCGGTTTTTGGGTTGTCACCTTTGCCCCAAGGACGATCCGGGAACGCTTCCTCAGGCATGTCCTCGACGACCGTGTCCATGACGACGCAGTAACTCCCCACGGAAACCAGCGGCGCATAAAGACGAAGCTCTTCAAGCACATGATCGTGGGTGTGATTGGAATCCAGGACCACGATGACTTTCTTACCCGCTGCGGCTGAACGAACCTGATCGGCCACCGCAGGATCGATGCTTGAACCCTCGATCATGCTGATGCGCTTGAACATCGGGTGACTTTCGATGGCTTCGCGGTTATGCGGCCGAATGTCCCTGTCGATACCCAACACTTCGCCATGACCCTGGAGTTCGAGGATCGAGGCGTAATAAAGAATCGAACCACCGTGGGCGATACCGCATTCGATAATCAGGTCTGGCTTGACGTCCCAGATGATCTCCTGCATTGCCATCATGTCCTGAGGCAGCTGGATAATCGGCCGGCCCATCCAGGAAAAGTGGTAGCTATATTTGTGGCGTGCCGACTCGTTGAAGAATTCCTGCGCCAGACCTGTCAGTTTTGCATCCTGCCCCTGCGCGGTGACTTCTGCCTGGCACTGGGATTCGAATATTTCATTTTCGGACTGCGTCATTGGTTGACCTCAATACAGTTATTTGAAAGAAGCGCTGTCGACAGCGTGATAGGTGAAACGCCCTTCAGTTGCCCGCTTTATTTCTTCCAGATAGTTGGAATTCATGACAAACACGTGAGCACCATCGGGTAATGCCGACGCTTCCTGCGGCGAAGAGACGCGCAGGCCGCTGCCGGGCAGGTAACGGCCTTGCTTGCTCGGATTGATATCCACCACCTGGTCGACCGCTACCCCGGCACGCTGCAGGAATAACGAATAGATGACCCCTTTGGACGAAGCACCCCAGATCGCGGAACCTTGCGCGGGAGCAGCCTGGATGATGCGTACCGCGCGCTCGATACTGCTGGTGAAATCAACCGGCATTTCGAGACGCGGCACTTTTTCACCGGGTGTGATACGCAGGCTCGACAGGTCAGCAACGATATAGAGGTACTGCCCACCGAAGAGATGTCCAGACTCATACACTGTCCCGAAGAGCCGACGCAGGTCGTCTTGACGGAAATAGTTGACGTGCTCATAGAACACATCGAACCAGGCGCGGTGCTCAAGGATCCAGTCAAAGCAAGGCACTTCGATGTAGATGCGCCCCCCCTGGTTGGCATCGGCGATTTCCGCGAGGAAGTCCACAGGATTGGCAATGTGTTCAAGCACGTGCCGGAGCACGACTGCGTCGGCAGCCAAACCCAGGCCCCGGGTGAAAGGCGCTTTGATCACATCGGGATTTTCGCCTTCATAGGCAGGGTCAATGCCGGTGACGGCGTAGCCAAGCCCGCGCAGTAGCTCAAGGAAGTAGCCCTTGCCACAGCCGACTTCAATCAGGCTCTGGCCTGTGAAATATCGCGCAATGATGCGCTCGACATCGTTCAAGTGCTGCTGGAATTGTCCCGACCAGGCTTGCTCGTTCTGGTAGTCGCTGTCGTAGCTGAGCCGGACAGGATCGAACGCCTGATTGAAGATCAGCCCGCTCAGTTCATCCTGGACCAGCACAATGTCTGCGCGGGCTGACTGGCGAGCCGCAGCTGCGTCGGCAAACGTGCGGTTCTGCAGCACAGGCAAATCGGTGACCCGGTATAACTCATGCACCATGCTTGACTCCTCAATCCTGCGCCTGACTTAACATCTGATGCATCCGCTCGGTAGTACCCCAGAACGCCATCGGTTCGTATGCGGGATAACCATAAAATCCAGGATTCAATGCCATCAATGAATTCCGTTCTCGCAACCGCCGCTCAACCAGCGCCCTGACCGAAGTCGGCACGCCGCTGCAGCAGTTGAACACGCCGTTGGCTTGCCGACGCTCAAGCATGTCTGCCAGATAACCGGCAGCGGTCTCGATGGCGAGGTAATCACGCAGTTGTTCACCACCTGACATATTGAACGTGCTGTCACCCGCATCGACGGCACGGTCCAGGCTTGCCAGCAGGCTGTTGGGGTTTTGTCCCTGGCCATGCAGGTAAAACAATCGAGCCCACTGAAGCGTAAAAGGTTGTGTCGTTTGCAGGCTTTCAAGGAACAGACGGAGGGTATGTTTGGCCAGCCCGTAAGGCGTGATCGGCTGTGGCGCAGTCTGTTCATCCAGTGGGCCGCTGAGCATGCCGTACTCGAAACAGGTACCCGTGACCATCACCTGAGGCACACCGGCCTCAACCACACGTTTGATGAACGAATAGTCAGCAAACAGGTTGTGCTCAAAGTGAAACAGACCCTTGTAGTTCGGCAAGCCAGGCCAGGCCAGGTGCGCCATGGCGTCAATCCCTTGAGTCAGGGCCAGCACATCAAGGTCGGGGGCATGGACATCGGCAGCGATGAACTCCACATCCTCAAACCAGGACAGGGTCTGCGCAGTATCCCGGCTGCGCGCCACCGCACGAACGCGACAGCCTCGTGCCACCAAGGCGCTGACCAGGTGACGCCCGACAAACCCGGTCGCGCCCGTCACCAATATCTGCATGCTACTCACAGAATGCGCAGCTCGGGCACCGCGATCACGAAGCGCCCGCCCCATTCACGGATAGTGGCTTGCTGCGCGCTGACTTCGTCCAGCAGATTCCACGGCAGGACCAGCACATAGTCCGGCTTTTCCAGCGCGATGCGCTCGGGGCCCACCACAGGAATTCGACTGCCCGGCAAGAACTTGCCTTGCTTGTGCGGGTTGGCATCCACCACCCATGCCAGCAGGTCCGGTTTGACCCCGGCATAGTTAAGCAAGGTATTGCCCTTGGCGGCCGCGCCGTAACCTACGACCCGCTTGCCTTCAGCCTTGGCCTGCAGCAGAAAACGCAGCAGTTCGTGTTTGATGCGTTCAGCGGCCGGCGCCAGGGTTGCGTAGAACGCTGGCTGGGTGACGCCAGCCAGCGATTCGGCGGCCAGTGCCTGCTGCACGGCGGGCTGCTGAGCGCGACGGATGCCGTCCGCACGTTGCACGAACACCCGCAGCGAGCCACCGTGCGTCGGCAAGTGGCTGACATCAAAGATTTCCAGCCCATTGCGCTCGCACAACGTCTGCACCGCGGTCAGTGACAGATAGGAATAGTGTTCGTGATAAAGCGTGTCGAACTGCGCGCCCGCCATGAGCGCCAGCAGGTGCGGAAACTCGAAGGTGGCGACGCCCTCCGGCTTGAGCAGCACCGCGAAACCAGCGAGAAAATCATTGATATCCGGCACGTGGGCCAGCACGTTATTGGCCGCTATGAGATCCGCTGCCCAACCGTCTTCGACCAGCTGCAACGCAGTCGCGCGGCCAAAAAACAGTTCGCGAATCTCCAGGCCCTTTTCCCGCGCCGCCTTGGCAGTGCTGCGGGTAGGTTCGATCCCCAGACAAGGAATGCCGCGCCTGGCAACGTACTGCAGCAGGTAACCGTCATTGGCGGCGATTTCCACCACGCGACTCTCGGCATTCAAGCCGAAGCGCTCGACCATGCTTGCCACATAGCGCTCGGCATGCTCCAGCCAGGTGCTGGAGAACGAGCTGAAGTACGCATATTCGGCGTCGAACAGGCTTTCGGCGCTGGTGTAATCCTCGGTCTGTACCAGCCAGCAGCACTGGCAGACCTGGACTTTCAAAGGCACCCATTGCTCGGCGACTTCCAGCTGTTCCGGACGCAGATACGCATTGGATGGCGGCGCAGTGCCGAGATCGATCAGCGGCAGATTCAAAAGGGTGCCGCAGCCGCGACAGTTCATACGTGCACTCCACAAAACCGGGAATCCAGCAGTGGATGGGACGCATCCCTTGCTGACAGATTTTTGACAGCCAACGGCCAGGCAATCGCCAGACGAGGGTCATGTACCGACAGACCGCCCTCATGCTCTGGCGCATAGTCAGCGCTGTGCAGGTACAACAATTCGGCATCCTCGGTGAGGGTCTGGAAGCCATGTGCAAACCCCGCCGGCAGCAGCAGGCTGCGGCCATCACCGGCACGCAGGTGCTCGGCATGCCAGTGCAGAAAAGTTGGCGAATCCGCCCGCAAATCCACCGCCACATCCCAGACTTCGCCGCGCAGGCAGGTAATCAGCTTGGCTTCCGGATGTTCGCCGTCCTGATAGTGCAGGCCACGCACGCTGCCTTGCTCGCGCGTGCAGGAATGATTGATCTGGCGAATATGAAACGGCTGGTCAAAGCCGCTCAGGCTGCCCTCGCAGAACAACCTGGAAAAATGCCCGCGAGTGTCCTCGTGACGCTTGTGCTGCACGCTGAACAGTCCCGGCAACGGCAATGCCTTCAACAGGAATTCGCTCACGGCTGCTCCCGATACAGGCTCAACTGAGCCAGGGTGATCTCACGCATGTTCTGGCCGGATTTCCAGGCCAGGTGCCAATCCAGCGTGTGCTCCAGGCATTGTTGCAGCGACCAGCGCGGCTTCCAGGCCAGCAGCTGATGGGCGCGACTGCTGTCCAGACGCAACAGGCCAGCTTCGTGCAGTTCGCTCGGTTCGACGCGCACGCCAGGTCCGCGAGGCCAGCGGCTGGCCAGCAGCTCCACCACTTCACCGACGCTGCACATATCCTTTTCGCCGGGGCCGAAGTTCCAGGCACCGGCAAATGCCGGCCCGTGTTCGTACAAGCCGGCAGCCAGCAACAGATAACCTGCCAGCGGTTCCAGCGCGTGCTGCCACGGGCGCACGGCCTGCGGGTAACGCAAGGTCACCGGCTCATTCGCCGACCAGGCCTTGAGTACATCCGGGATCAAGCGCTCCGGGGCGAAATCACCGCCGCCCAGCACATTGCCCGCACGTGCGGTGGCCAGGGCCAGGCCGTGTTCGGCGTAGCGATCCGCAGCGAAGAACGACGCCGCATAGGACTGGGCGAGCAACTCGCAGCAGGCCTTGCTGCTGCTGTAGGGATCATGCCCGCCCAGCGGTTCATTCTCGCGATAGGGCCAGAGCCATTCCTGATTGGCGTAGACCTTGTCGGTGGTCACCAGAACGCAGGCGCGCACGCCGCCGATCTGGCGAATGGCTTCGAGCAGATTGAGGGTGCCCATGACATTGCTGGAATAGGTGCCCAGCGGATCGCGATAGCCTTCGCGCACCAATGGCTGGGCGGCCAGGTGCAGGACAATCTCCGGCCGCGTCTCGGCGATCAGCTCCAGCAAGGCGCCAAGATCACGCAGGTCGCCGCGTTGATCGTTGATGCCACCGGCCACACCCGCCAGTTCGAACAGGCTGGGTTCGGTGGAGGGTGCCAGGGCAAAACCACTGACCTCGGCGCCCAGGCTTTGCAGCCATAGCGTGAGCCAGCTGCCTTTGAAGCCGGTGTGGCCAGTAAGCAATACCCGCTTGCCACTCCAGAATTGCGAACTCAGTCCCACTGCTTCCACGGGGCCTCCCCGCTCTGCCACAGTTGTTCGAGGTAATTCTTGTCGCGCAGGGTGTCCATCGGATGCCAGAAACCATCGTGCTGGAACGCAGCCAGTTCGCCGCGCTCAGCCAGGCCCATCAAAGGCTCGGCTTCCCAGACGGTCTCGTCGTCGGGGATCAGCGACAGCACCTTGGGCGACAACACAAAGAAACCGCCATTGATCCAGCCACCGTCGCCACGGGGTTTTTCCGTGAAACCCCGAACCAGATCGCCATCGCGTTCCAGTGCGCCGTAGCGACCCGGCGGCTGCACGGCGGTGACCGTAGCCAACTGTTTGTGGGAAAGATGAAAGTCCACCAGCGCACTGATATCGAGATTGGAAACGCCGTCGCCATAGGTGAAGCAGAACGCTTCTTCGTCCTGTACGTAGCGGCTGGCCCGGCGCAAACGACCACCGGTCATGGTGTCTTCGCCGGTATCGATCAAGGTGACGCGCCACGGCTCGCTGTAATTCTGATGCACGTCCATGCGGTTGTTGCACATGTCGAAGGTGACGTCAGAGGTGTGCAGGAAGTAGTTGGCGAAAAAGTCCTTGATCGCGTAGCCCTTGTAGCCAAGGCAAATCACGAAGTCATGAATACCATGAGCCGAATACTGCTTCATGATGTGCCAAAGAATTGGCTTGCCGCCGATCTCGATCATCGGCTTGGGCTTGAGGTGTGACTCTTCACTGATACGCGTGCCTAAGCCACCTGCCAGGATAACTGCCTTCATCGTGCTCCCTCGTTTACTGCACAGGGCTTCGGCCAAGCTACTAGCGAGCTTTGCAAGTCACCCAGATACGTCGCCATTCGGCACAAGCCCTTCCAGGTCGCGCCGGAAATCCGCGACTAATGAAAATATTCAGGGATCTTGCAGGAAACGCGCCAGCTCGGATTGCCCGAGCGGGAGACCTATGCAGCGTCGGGTTCAGTCATCCAGCCAGCCATGCTCCCAGTAACGGAGGTTATCGCCCTGGAGCATGTAGTCGCGCATCACTGCCTCGCGCAGCTTGTCACCCGTGCGATAGCTGGCATCAGGGTCGGCCAGATGCATGCGAATCGCTTCCAGCCACTCCGAGGTGCTATTGCTGATCACCCGTGTGCAAGGTAAATACCCACGATAGGCAGCCGTGTCGGTACAGATCACCGGGTAACCGCAGGCCCCATACTCAAGCAGGCGCAAGTTGCTCTTGCACTCGTTGAAAATGTGAAACTCGAGCGGCGCCAGGGCAAGGTCCAGATTGAGGCTGGCCAGCTTGGCCGGGTAGGCATCAAGGCCCACTGCGGGATGAAACTCGTGCAGGTAGGGACGTAACTCATCCGGGCACATGCCAAAAAACACCCACTCCACTGCATCGGCAAGCTCACGGACGACATCGGCAATGATCGCCAGGTCACCATGGTGACTGGTGCCGCCCCCCCAGCCAACGCGGGGCTTGTTCGAGGCGCGGCGGCGGCTGCGAGGAAGGTTGTTCCACAGATGCGGCGCCAGCATGTTTGGCACCACCCGGATATCGTGGTGCATGCTCGACAGTGCATCAGCAAGTGCCGAGGTAGACACGACGACGCGGTCACACAGCCCGATGCCGCGCCGCACAAGGCGCTCCATCTCAATGCTGTCCGGCATGTTGCGAATATGCGAATTTTTCTTCGGCGCCTTGATGACATAGTCATCCAGCTCATAGATACGCCGGGCGTTAAAATATTTTTTGAAGACCTCAATCTCGTTTATTGCCGGCTCGCTGTAGCGGCACTGAGTCACGATGACATCCGGCTGCAGGCGCTCGACATCGATCAGGCTCGGCGGGTCGTAGTGGATTTGCCCGATGGCGCGACCTGCGGCCTCGAGCTCAAGCAAGGGCTGTGTGACCCGATAGTGACCCACCGCAGACGTATTGACCGGCAACGCCAATATCGACGGCAGTTGTTTGTGCGAGAAAGGGCTCCAGCCTGTCAGCAATCCAGGCTCAAGACTGAAACTTGAGCCGCCCACAATGTGCAGGGCCAGGTTGGGGTTGTACGCAGGGTCTCTGACAATCAGCGGTAGCCATCGCTTGTAGTAGTTTTCCTGTTCCTGTTCGCGCAACCGGTCACGCTGCGCGTCCGGAGCAAGTGTCGGCTGGGCACCGAGCACCAGTTGCGAATAGGGCGTCCATACCACCAGATACCCGGACTGCCTGATACGCAGACACAAGTCCACTTCACTGAGGGTATGCGCAAAATTCTGTTCGTCGAAGCCCCCAAGCTCATTGAAGACCTGTTTACGCACCAACAGGCAATCAGGGCCGACTGCGCTCAGATCCTGTACCACTTGCAGACGGTGCATGTACCCGGCGGCACTGAGCATTTCGCCGTAAAACGGCACACCAACCGGCCCCTGCAATCCGAGAATCAGGCCCGCATGGACAACCGCTCCGTCAGGACTGAGCACCTTGCCGCCAACCACCGCGACCTCGGCGCGCTGCCCATGGTTAAGCAGCTCATCAAGCCATAACGGCTCGGTGATCACGGCGAAGGGGCTGAGCATCAACACAAATTCGCCCCGCGCCTGCCCGACGGCGAAATTGCGCAGCGCGGCAATATTGCCCTGCGTTGGGTAATCCAGCACCCGCAGGCGGTCGCTGCCCATTTCAGACATGGCAGCAAACCACGCAACGCTGGCGGTATGCTGACTGCCATTGTTGATCAACAGCAGTTCGTACTCACCATAAACGGTTTTTTCCAGCAGGCTTTCGACGCAACGCTGCACAGCCGCCAACTGGTCCTGGCTGGCGATGATAATCGACACCAGCGGCCGTTCGGCATGCAGGTAATCAACGCGATTGAGCAATTCATAACTGCCTGCGCGAATCTCGTGGGCAATGCCCATACGCTGCAGATGCGCTTGCACCACCACAGGGTTTTGCTCAATAACCTCAGGCTTTCCCAGCCACTGAGCGAAGCCGGACTGCGACTCGACGAGCACCTGCGCGATATGCTCGATCGACTGGCTGCCGTGAGCCTCAACCAACCGCCAAAGCAAGTCGTGGGCGGCCAACACGCCGTAGTCCGAGTCAAGACCGCCAGCGTCCAGGAGCCCCTGACGCTCGAACGCCAAGGCTCGTCCGACATAGGGAAAGCTGCGCAACATATCAACATTGAAGTCAGGCTTGAACGCAGGCTCTGTCGACTCCCCATCGAGCAAACCACCTTCGTCGGTGTAAATGCAGCGAATATCGGAATACGCGACAATTCGCTCGGCCATGACCAGCAAGGCAGGCTCTGGCAGACGATCACCTGCTTGCAGCAGGTAAATCCAGTCGGCGCCATCAAGCTGGCCAAGAAGATCATTGAGCTGCTGCTGCCAATTGCGCTGCAACGGCATGCGCAGAACATGTCCCTCCATCAGCATCTCGCTACAGGCACTCGACAACACCAGCACCAGCTCCGGCGTATAAAGTTGCTGGGCAATGCTGCGCAAGGTCAGTTCCAGGGGCGCGCTGCCGCCCTGATCGTCGATGACGACCGGGACTATTTTCGGGCGCCACTGCCAACCCGCCAAGGTGTCCGGCAGCAGCTTTTTCTGGGGGGCGCTCAGGGTCCGGCACGCCAACCACTGAGCGTACATCTGGCCAAAGCTCTGACTATCAACACCGACCCGGTAAGGCAATGCCGCCTGCTTGTTACCCAGCGTCCGGGAGAGCGGCAATTCTCCCCAGACACGCGGGACCTGAGCAGTCTGAGTCAAAGAAACGAAAGATACCCATCCGGCAGCCGGAGCCGATTCGCCGCTACGCGCCTTGAGCATCTGCACCAGCCATTTGCGCTCGGCCTGCGCGGCATCAAGCATCGGCTGCTGGCGGATCAGGCGCTCGGGATACAAGCGTTCAACACTCAGGATATTGTTGAGCACCACCAGGTGGCCACGGCGTAACAGGCAGACATACAGCGCAAAATCGAGGGTTGCCGTGAAGCAAAAGTCTGGCTGGGTCAGCGCCGGCAGCAATTCCAGCAGATCCGCTCGGCGAAAAAGCGCACTGCTGAAACCGCCCAGAAAGTTGACCGGAAAACTTTCAATGATCGCCAGCAGGTCATCACCCTTGAATACTCCGCTTTCCTGTGACAGCGGGCTGTTCTCCAGGCGACCCGGCAAAAGCAGATCGTTGGCATCCCAAAACAGTCGCTGTGCCAGGGCAAAATGACAGTCGGAATTTTCTTGCAGGGCCTGGGCTTGCTGAGCGATACAGGTCGGGAAGATCAGATCGTCATCACAGAGAAACTTGATGAACTCGCCTTGAGCTTCCTCCAGACCCGCTCGCAGATTACCAACCAGGCCCAGCCGCCCGGAGTTGCGCACATAGCGCAGCGCAATGTCAGAGCGTGCGGCAAACGATTCGACGACAGCATGAATCTGACCGTCAGGGCTGTCGTCGCAGACGATCACTTCAAGATTGGCATAGGTCTGGTTCAGGGCGCTGGCTAAAGCCGCCTGGAAAAAACGCGGATTGAAAGCGGGGATGACGATACTGACGCGGGGTACTGAATTCACAGGGCTTACTCGCGAGCGGCGGGCATCCGGCCTGGCGGAGGATGCCCATTAACCGCTGAAAAAGACGGTTGATGCTCGGTAATACGCCGCGTCCTTGCGGCCTTTTTTTGCGCTTAAAGCTTGCTGAACAGATTCAACTGGGAAACCCGAGTGAACACCAACTGGGAAGCGGTCAGCATGGTCTGTTGCATGGTCAGGCGACCAATTGCATCCACCGGGTCGGAGTCAACAATCTTGCCCTGCTCGACGGTGTTGTTGCCCTGGAGCAAATCGTTGGTGGTGCCTTGGGCGATCGCACTGGCCTGACGTGCCCCACCGGCTGAAATTGCCTTGGACACCTGCTCTCTACCGCTGACGACGTTGCCCAGCGCAGAATCCAGGGAAGCGCGCAATTTCTGGCTGGCCACGGGATTGCCATCCGCCGGGGTATTTAGCGCGGTTATCACCGAGGACAAGGTATTCAAGATATTTTGCGTTTGCTGCGTACCGCCTTTGACCACGAAGGTGTCGCCGACAGCCGGGGTGCCGCTGACCTGGAACGTGATGCCCGAGGCGCTGGTTGCCGGGCTGGTGCTGCCACTGGAAATCTTGGTGCTGGAACTGGTCATTGGCGACGCGTACAGATCGAAATCAGTAGCGCTGGTGAACTTGATGATCGCGCCGCCGGGCGGGAAGCTGTTGTTGTAGGCGGCCAGATCGGCGACCGAAGTCCCGACTGTCGCACCGGTAATCACAGCATTAGGTACCGAATTGCCCGGGCTCGCGGTGGTACTGATCTGGTCCGGAGTTGCCGCCAGGACGAAGGTATGATCCTTCACCGCATTGTCAGCGGCGGTCGTCGAGGCCCGCTCCGCCGCCGTCAGATTGATATTCAACGACATGTCCACGCCGCGAAAGCTGATCACCTGAGTAGCAGCATCGGTTGAGGAAAAAGTGCCGGTACCGCTGGCGTCTACGGTCACATCATTAAGCGCGGCATCGGTAATCTTGTACTGGGTACTGCTCAGAAACGTCACGGTGTAAGGCTGACCACTGACGTACTGACTGTTGTAGTTCGAGTTTGAGGTGACAAGCCCGCCAGACAGGCTGATTTTTCCGTCATTAACAGCCGGCAATGTCAAGGTGGCCGACGTCCGGGTGGTATTGATTGCAGTCTCGAAGGCATCCCAACCGGTGGTATTGCCGGCGATGCTCAAGCCGTCGCCGATGGCTAGGTTGATCGCCGTCTGGTCACCATTGTAAGCGTAAGTGCCATCAGGATTTTGCGAATACGGAGGCACCGACGATTTGGAGCCGGAGAACAGGTACTGGCCGCTGGCATCCTGGCTGTTCATCAAGCTCAGGATCTGCGATTGCAGCTCTTTGAGCTCGGCGGCGTTGGAGACACGATCCGCATCGGTGTAGGTACCGTTGCCCGCTTTGATGATCAGTTCGGAAGCGGTCTGCAACGCAGTCTTGATGCTCTCCAGCGCAGTTTCCGACTTGGTCATGTTGGTGTCGATGGTGCTGATGTTCGACTTGTACTGAGTCAGCATCGAGTTCTGTTGAGCCAGTTGCAGTACTCGCGCCGCACCGACAGGATCATCGGCGGCGGAATTCAACTTGACCTGGCTGGCGACTTCTTCACCGGTCTTGATGACATTGGCGTAAGTACGCGTGTAGTTGGCAGAGCTGGTTTCGTAAAACTGGGCAGTTGAAATACGCATGAATTACGACTCCTTAAAGACTGTTGATCAGCGTGCTGAAAATGGCTTGTGCCGCTTTGATGATCTGCGACGAAGCGGTGTAGTACTGCTGATATTTGACCAGGTTGGCGGCTTCCTCATCGAGGGAAACGCCGGATACTCCGTCACGCGCGCTTTTGGATTGGGTCAGCAGCGCGGCGGTTGCAGTGGTATCGGTCTTGCCTTGCGCGGCGTAGGTCCCGACGGTCGATACCAGCGAGCCGTAGGCACCCGCAAGGCTCAGACCCGTCGTACCACTGACGCCGACCGTTTGTTTGGTCTGCAAGGCAATGGTGGAAATGGCATTGCGGTTATCGGCCGAACCGGCGCCGGTGAGGGCAATGTTGTACGTGTCTTTATCGCTCGGCGCGCCGGCAATCGTCATGTCAAACGAGTAATCCTTGGCCGCGCCCGTGGAGTCGGTGTAGCCCACTTGCAGGCTCAGCACATTGCTCTGGCCAGGAACGATGGTCCCGGTGACCGCGACGCCGTTTTTGTCCAGCACTGCGGCACCCGTCGCATCCAGCAACTGATAGCTTTGCGAACCCGAGGCAACAGGGCCGAACAGCAGCTTGAGCGGCGCGGTGTCCTTGATGGCGTTGCGCAGATCCGCAGTGCCAGCGGCGTCGTAGATATTGGCCTTGGTGGTCAGAGTCGGCTGGGTGTACGTACCGCTGCCCTTGTTGCTGGCACCTGCTGTTGCCGTCAATGGCGCAGCGGCAGCAAGGTTTTTCGGGTCAGTGATAACCGTCGTCAATGCTGCGGCAGCGTTGCGGGTCGGCGTCAACGTGAATGAGTCACCGGCTGAAAAAGGTGTGCTGGGTGGAACGGTTGCAGCAGGCAGCGACACCTGAAAACCCAAACCGGCTGGGGTGGTGCTCGGATCGCTGACTTTGCCGGCGCCGACGGCGGTGCCATCGGGCAGGCTGCGGATCGTGTAATTGTCGCTATCGCTGAACGTCACCGAATAGTCGCTGGCGGTCAGTTTGCTGGTATCAGTGATCGTGACGTTCAGGTTGCTTGAGCCTGGCGTGTTACCGGTCTTGCCGATGCTGCGCTGGGTGATCTGGCTGAGGTCATTGATGCTGTTGAACAGGTTGCTGCCAAACGCACCGTTGCTGTCGACACCCTGATTCAGCTGGCTGTTGACCTGATCGGACAGCACCAGCGCCACGCGGCCCAGCTCATTGATGGCAGGCGTCATGACTTCGTTGCGGTAACGCAGCAGTCCGCCAACGCTGCCACCGGTGATGACCGAGGTCACGTCAGTGGTGGTCGAACCGGAGGAAATCTTCACGCTGTATTGCGCCGGGTCGGCAGCGCTCGGCACAGCAGTCATGGTATTGGCAGTGCTGCCACTCACCAGCGCCTGACCGGTACCGATGTAGACGTCGTAGTTGCCGTTGTTTTCAACCACCTTGGCGCCGACCAGCTCGTTGAGCTTGCGGACCGATTCATTGCGCGCATCCAGCAGGCTGTTCGGCGTGGCGCCGGTAGCAGAGCTGGACGTGATCTGCTTGTTGAGCTTGGCAATCGAAGTCGACAGGTTGTTGACCTGATCAGCCAGCGTCGTCAGCTGGGTATTGATGGTTGAGCTCTGGGTGTTGAGCTGCGCTGCGATGGAGTTGAATCGCGCGCCGAGCGCCGAGGCCTGCTGCAGGAACAACGAACGCGCAGTCGTATCAGTCGCCGAGGTCGAGACCCCTTGCAGATTGGTGAAGAACGACGCAAGGGCCGGGGAAATACCGGTCGCGGTGTCGGACAGCAGCGTGTCGGTCTTGCTGGCCTGGCCCGAATAGGCAGTCGCGTCGGCACTGAGCGCTGTACTGGTTTGCAATTGGGTATCGAGATAGCTGTTGTAGATCCGACGCACATCGGACAACGTCGTGCCGGTGCCGATATAACCGGCGCCCAGATTCTGCTGCGCCGAAGCGGTGGTCATGACCTGCTGGCGCGAGTAACCGGCGGTATCCACGTTTGCCGTGTTATTACCGATGGTGTTCATCGCGGCGCTGCTTGCGGTCAGCCCTGAGAGCCCAATTGAAATCAGTGACATGGTTCAAGCCTTATAAAGTAGTGGAAGAGCCCGTTGCGGCTGCGTAAGTCTGGTAACTCTTCATCTGCTTGGCGATTTGCGAAATCTTGCTGGCGTAGTCCGGGTCAGTGGCATAACCAGCCTTCTGCAATTCTTTTACAAACTGTTCCGGGTTATCGGCCGAATTCACGACTTCTTTATAGCGATCGTTGTTCTGAAGCAGGCTGACCAGGTCGTGAAAACTGTCGGCATAGGATGAATAGGAACGGAAGTCCGCCGTTTCCTTGACCATCTTGCCGTCACGGAACTCGCTGGTGATTGCCCGGGCTTCAGGGCCTTTCCAGCTGCCTTGCGCCTTGATGCCGAACAGGTTGTGACTGCTGCTGCCATCCTGCTGACGCATGATGGATTTGCCCCAGCCGGTTTCAAGCGCGGCCTGGGCCACCAGCACCGTAGGATCAATGCCGATCCGGGCGGCTGCTTCCCTGGCCAGCGGCAACATGGTTGCGACAAACTGATCGGCGTTGCTGAACGCGCGCTTGGCCGGAGCCAGCGGTGGCTGCGCCATGCTGCGCACGTAACTTGGTGTGGCAGGTGCGAGATTCGGGTCCAGCGTCCAGTCGCCGTTGCCTTTGCCGCTGACACCCGTGCCAGCGACATTGGCAGCCGTGCGCGCGGTGGGCGACAAGGCATTGGCGGTGTTCGGCACAATGCCGGCCAACAGCCGATCCGTCAGCCTGGTCGGCAGCGACAGACGACGCGCATTGAGCAGCGCCATGTCGTTGCGTCCTTCGCCGGTGGCCGCCGCTGCGGCTGCCGCCTGATCCGCTGCAGCCGAACGCGTGGCCCAAAGCGGGCGCTGATAAACACTGGTGGCCAGTGCGGTCCTCGCGGGTGCGGGCGTGCCGTCAGCCGTCGCGGTTTCCGCCGTCGCAGCCGGCACGCTCTTGTTTTTCGACAGCTGCCGCATCAACACATCCTGCAGGCCAATACCGCCGCCTTTGGTGGACATGGAAACCGCCAACTGCTGGTCGTACATGTCCTGATATTGACGCGTCGCTGCGGTGTTCATCGGATTGTCTTTGGCCAGCACCTCGTTGGCCGAACGCATGGCCTTGAGCATCTGACTGACGAACAGCGATTCGAACTCCTGAGCCACCTTTTTCAGGTTGCCCTCGCTGTTCTTGTCACCGTTTTTCATCGAGTTCAGACGATTGAGGTCGGTGTACGCCCCTGAATCGCTGGCCGAGGAAATCGGGCTCTTAGGCATATCCATGCGCAGTTCCTCAGATCACGATCAGGTCGGCTTGCAACGCACCGGCCTGCTTCAATGCTTCGAGAATGGCCATCAAGTCGCCAGGCGCAGCGCCCACCTGATTCACCGCACGGACGATTTCATCCAGCGTGGTGCCAGGGCCGAACTTGAACATCGGGTGCAGCTCTTGTTGCGCATTGATCTTCGAGCGCGGCACGACCACGGTCTGACCGCCGGACAAGGCGCCGGGCTGACTGACAATCGGGTCTTCGGTGATGGTCACGGTCAGGCTGCCGTGGGTCACGGCGGCTGGCGATACTTTTACGTTCTGGCCGATCACGATAGTGCCGGTCCGGGAATTGATGATGACTTTGGCGGAGGTCTGACCCGGATCGATCTCAAGGTTTTCCAGCACCGACAGGTAATCCACACGCTGGCTCGGATCGAGCGGCGCAGTCACCCGCACGGAACCGCCATCCAATGCCTGGGCAACACCCGGCCCAAGCAGGTCGTTGATCTTGTCGACCACACGCTTGGCGGTGGTGAAGTCGGAGCGATTCAGGTTCAGGGTCAAGGTATTGCCCTGGTTGAAACCGCTTGGCACGGCGCGTTCTACCGATGCGCCACCCGGAATTCGCCCGGACGACGGAACGTTGACAGTAATCTTGGAACCGTCACGGCCCTCGGCATCGAAGCCGCCCACCACCAGGTTGCCCTGGGCAATGGCGTAGACGTTACCGTCGACACCTTTCATGGGCGTCATCAGCAACGCACCGCCGCGCAGGCTTTTCGAGTTACCGATGGACGACACGGTGATGTCGACCATCTGGCCCGGCTTGGCGAACGGCGGCAGGTCGGCATACACCGCCACGGCGGCAACGTTCTTCAGCTGCACGGTACCGGAACCGGTCGGCACCTTGATGCCGAACTGCGCCAGCATGTTGTTGAAGGTCTGCAGCGTGAACGGCGTCTGCGTGGTCTGGTCGCCCGTACCGTTGAGGCCAACGACCAGGCCGTAGCCGATCAATTGGTTGGTCCGCACGCCGGAAATACTGGCGATGTCCTTCAAACGTTCGGCGTGGACACCGAACGTGGCGGACAACAGCAGTGCGGCCGCTATCAGTTGCTTGAGATTGATCATGTCTATCCCGCTATCAGAAAGGGAACAACGGGCTGAGGAAGAACCGATCGAACCACCCCGGCTGACTGGAATCGGCGAACGAACCGGTACCTGAATACGTAATGCGCGCATCCGCCACACGAGTGGAGGAAACGGTGTTGTCAGTGGCGATATCGTCGGCGCGAATCAAACCTGCAATGCGCACCAGTTCGTCGCCGGTGTTCAGGGTCATCCACTTCTCGCCACGCACCGACAGAATGCCGTTGGGCATCACATCGGCAACGGTCACGGTGACCGAACCGGTCAGGCTATTGCTCTGCGCGGCCTTGCCGTCACCCTTGGTGACTCGGTCGCCGGAATAACCGGCATTCAGGCTCAGATCGCCGCTGCCCAGCGGGTTGTTGGTGCTCAGACCGGCACCGAACAACGAGGTCAGGCCAATGCTGTTGCTGCTGTTCTTGCTGATCCCGGAACTGGCCGCCTTGCTCGCCGCCATCCGCTCGGACAGGGTGATGGTGATGATGTCACCGACCCGATAAGCCTTGCGGTCGCCGTACAGGTTCTGCTCGAAACCCGCCTGATAGATCGAACCATTGTTCGCCGCAGCGGGCAATGGTGTGCGCGGCAACACCGGCGCGTAATAAGGGTCATTAGGCTTGGAAGCCGGGGCAACGCAGCCAGCCAGTAGCGCGATTCCACAGAATGGAACGACCAACAGAGAGAGCCGCAGAACAGGAAGCCGTTTCATGACACTTAAACCTCGCGGTGTAGCAGACGCTTAATCAGGCGCCCTTTCGGATTGAGCAGGTGATGCAACAGGCCGGACAGATCCATCAAGGCCTTACAGGTTTTGCGTGATGTTCTGCAGCATCTGGTCAGCAGTCGAGATCACTTTGGAGTTCATCTCGTAGGCGCGTTGGGTGGTGATCATGTTGACCAGTTCCTCAACCGTGCTGACGTTGGAGTTTTCCAGGGTGTTCTGCAAAACCGGGCCAAGACCATTGAGGCCTGGCGTGCCGACTTGCGGTGCGCCGCTGGAAGCGGTTTCCAGAAACAGGTTGCCACCCTGCGCCTGCAGACCGGCCGGGTTGATGAAGTCAGAGGTCTGGATGTTGCCGATGACCTGCGGCGTCGCAACGGCGCCCGCCAGGGTGATCGACACGGTACCGTCCTGCCCGACCGTGAAGGTCTGGGCGTTCTGCGGCACCACGATCGCAGGCTCAAGGGCGTAGCCGTTGGAGGTTACGATCTGGCCGTTGGAGTCCAGGTGAAAGGTGCCGTCGCGGCTGTAGGCGATGGTGCCATCTGGCTGCATGACCTGGAAAAACCCACGACCATTTACAGCGAGGTCGAGCGGGTTGTTGGTGGTTTGCAGGCTGCCAGCAGTGAAGTTCTTCTGGGTACCAACGATCCGCACACCGGTACCCAATTGCAGACCGGACGGCAATTCGCTGTCCTGGGTCGACTGGGCGCCAGGCTGACGTTTGATCTGATACAGCAGGTCCTGAAACTCGGCACGATCACTTTTGAAACCGGTGGTCGACACGTTGGCCAGGTTGTTGGAGATGGTCGTCAGGTTAGTGTCCTGGGCGGCCAGACCGGTTTTGGCGACATATAGTGCAGGAAGCATTGTTTCTCTCCTCGTGCGTCGGATTATCGACGCAAGCTGTCAATGGTTAGACGTTCTGCAAGACCCGAGCCATGGCCTCGTCGTTGGTCTCAGCGGTCTTCATCATCTTGACGTGCAATTCAAATTGGCGGGACAAGGTCAATACCGACGTCATTTCTTCAACGGCGTTGACGTTGCTCGCCTGCAGGAAACCTGATTCGACCTGAACGGTGGCATCTGCCGGCGCGGCAGCCCCGCTCTTGGTGTGCATCAGGCCGTCTGGGCCTTTTTCCATGTTCTTTATGTCGGGCCTTACCAGCTTGATGCGATCGATCTGCGCCATCACTGTCGGCGTTTCACCCAGGGAGCGAACGCTGATCGTGCCGTCGGCACCGATCTCGATCTGCTGCTGAGGCGGCACGGCGATAGGCCCGCCGTTGCCCATAACCGGCAAACCGCTGCCATCACGCAATACGCCGAGGGCATCGATGTTCATGCTCGAAGTGCGGGTGTAGGCCTCGCCACCATCAGGTGTCTGCACGGCAATCCAGCCATCGCCCTTGACCGCAACGTCGAGGTCACGACCCGTGTCGATCATTGCGCCGCCACTGAAGTCAGTCCCGGGACGCTCGCTCATGGCGTAGGCACGCGATGGCTGAACCTCACCAAACACCGGCATCGAACGCGCCTGTTCAAGGTCACGCTGGAAACCGTTGGTAGAGACGTTTGCCAGGTTGTTGGCATGAGCCTTTTGCGCAATGGCGTTTTCAGATGCACCGCTCATTGCGACGTAAAGCAACTTGTCCAAAGTCTTCCTCCTCTGACAGACGCTTGCCGCCTGTAGCTGTTCTGGTAGGGACAAAGCAATTATCGAACCAACTTGTCAGGCCTGGTACAAAGCACTGATTCGCCAGCAATATCGGGCGCAGGCGCTACCCCCGACGAAATTCGCTCTGCCGACGCGGCGGCAGACTGCCGCATTTGGCCAAATCCACCCGAGGCGCCGCCAAAAAAACTTCGTCGCGGCGCAGCATTGCGAGCACGAAATTCGCCACGCAGTGATAGGCTTGGTCACAGCGCACTCTTCAGCGCAGCAGGTGCCTCATGAGCCGCCGTACTGGTTTCACATTGATCATCGCAGCACTGCTGGTGCTGGGCCCAATAAGCGCCCAGGCCCAGAACGCCCGCTATTACAAATGGCAGGGTGCGGACCGCGTCGTCTGCGCGCAAACCAGCCCCGGGAAGGGCTGGACTCGCTTGCACGGCGCCTTTATCAAGTCCGATTGTTCAATCTGATTGCCGCAGGGCTCATTGCCTGTTCATCAGGTTGACTGAATCAACGTCTGCAGCACCGTGACTTCCGTCGAGATCGACTTGGAGTTCGCCTGATACGCCGTTTGCGCCTGAATCAACGCGATCAGCTCGTCGCTGAGCTCGACGTTTGAACCCTCCAGCGCCCCACCGATAATACTGCCCAGCGTACCGACCCCAGGGGTGCCGTAATTGGCGATGCCGGAGGCATTGGTTGCGGTCCAGCGCGAATCGCTTTGCGGTTGCAAACCCTGTTCGTTGGCAAAACTGGCGAGCATGACCCGCCCGATGTTGCGGGTCAGCCCGTTACTGAACGAGGCCCGCAGAGTGCCGTCACGCTCAAGATTGAGCCCTGCCAACGCACCCGCCGCATGACCATCGGCCTGCGGCGAAGTCCTTGCCGTTACAGCGCTGTATTGGCTGAGTTTGCTCATATCGAGAGTGATGCCGTTCGCACCGGCAACCGCGCCATTGGATATCCACTCCTCGCGACTGGTGCCACGATCCCGCACCTTGGCCGGCACCCAGCCTTGCAGCTCAAGCTTGCCGTCGCCGCTGGCAGTCAATCCCGGAGAACCAGTGATCGACCGCAATGACCCGTCGGTGTTGAACACGATATTCGCCGTCAACGGTTGTTTAGAGCCGGGGTCCATGGGATTACGGTCATTGACCAGGAGCTGCATCTGCCAACTGTTCACGCCATCCTTGATGAAGTATTGCTTGAGCTCGTGTTTATTGCCTTGGCTATCAAAGATGCCAGCAGGAAACGTATGGGTGTAGGTTTTGATATCGGAGGCATCAAACACCGGAACGGGGCGCACCATTACCGGGTCAGTATCATCCAGCGCATTGAGCGCACCATTTTCCAGAGACAGGGAAACAGACCCATTGGCTGGCGCAGGACTGGCAGCCCATGAACCACCTGTTTGTTGCGCGGGCTTCCAGCCATTCAATGTGAACTCTGTGTCCGAGAGCTTCCTGATATGTTCGGTATTGCCGGAATAACTGACTGTCCCATCCGCTGCTTTATTCAACGTAACGTGCAGCGCGCTGGTACTGGCAGGATCAATTGGATTGCGGCCATCGATCAATACATACATTGACCACTGACCTTCATCCGTCTTGACGAAGTATTGGCTGAGTTGATGATCAGCGGGCGGTACTGCACCGACTCCTTTGTCCTGAACGGTTGTTTGCGTCACCTTGGTATAAGTGGTCGCATCCCCTGCGTCAAACTTGGGCAGCGCTGCCAAAGATTGCGATGAAGCGTTCAGATTGATCGTGTCCGATATCCGCGTCGTGAACTTGGGGGCCATGGCGGAAGTGTCGATCCGCAGATCGCTACGCACCCCATCAATAATCTCGCCCTTCTCATTGGCTGCGTAGCCTTGCAGGCGCCCGCCTTCGCTGTCGACAATGAAATCCTCGGCATCCTTCAGGAACGCCCCGGCGCGCGTATACGCCAGGGCACCGCCATCACTGACCACGAAAAAGCCGTTGCCCTGGATACGCATGTCCAGCGGCCTGCCCTCGGTAGTCATGGAAGTGCCTTGATTGAAATTCTGCGACACATTGGCCAGGCGCACGCCGTCGCCTACGGCGCTGCGCCCATTACTCAAATGTGCAGAGGAATAAAGCGCGGCGAACTCTGCGCGAGATGACTTGAAACCGAGTGTCCCGACGTTGGCAATATTATTGCCCGCTGTCTCAAGCCTTTTATTGGCAGCATGAATACCACTGATAGCAACATTGAACGACATGAAAACTCCCGAACCGCAATCGCGGCCTTTCATTGAGGAGTTTTTATTCTCGCAGTAACGCAAGTAGGAAATTTCCATATAAATTGTGCGACAGCTCCATAACTTAAGACACTTATTTCTTTATGAATGACTGATTATTATTTTATTGATATCTGCAACTAGCACCCATAAAAAAACCCCTCCGAAGAGGGGCTCTTTGTCCATCAGTACAACCCTGTTATCAGGTCATCTGAATAGTGGTCTGCATGATGGTGCTCTGGGTCGAAATGGTTTTCGCGTTCGCCTGATAGTTGCTTTGCGCCTTGATCAGGTTAACCAGCTCGCCGGTCAGGTCGACGTTGGAATCTTCCAGCGCCTGACCGGTGAGGTAGCCCAGCGTGCCCGACTCCGGCACACCGCTGACCGGTACGCCCGAAGCGAAGGTTTCGCGCCAGTTGGTGCCGCCGGCAGGCGCCAGGCCTTGCACGTTGGCGAAGTTGGTCAGGGAAACCTGGCCGATCACCTTGGATTTGCCGTTGGTGTAGGTCGCGAACAGGTTACCGGTGTTATCAACGCTCATGGCGCTGATCTGGCCAGTGGCATAACCATCCTGATCCTGAGTGATCAAACCCGATGCCGAAGCGGTCTGAGTGGAGGCCATCATGTTCAGCTTGATGCTGGCTGCGCCGTCAGCGCCGTTTTTGGCCCAGGTAGCGGTCGTGCCGGTACCGACCTGAACACCAGGAACCCAGCCAGTCACCTTGAAGGTACCATCGGTGTTAAGACCCATGGCACCGGCGACGACAGGCGCGCCGGTGCCACTGGTGATCAATGCGCCCGACGAATCGAAGGTCAATTCAACCTTGTCGGTCTGGGGATTAACCGCAGTAGTCGGGTCTGTGATATTTCGGCCGTCGACCAGCGAGTACATGGTCCACTTATTGGTGTCAGTCTTCACGAAATACTGATCAAGGGTGTGGGCATTGCCTTGGGTATCGTAAATCGGGGTGCTGTATTTAACGTTGTAGCTCTTGGTGTCGGTCGGATCGAACGTGGCCACCGCTGGAATCGCTTCCGACGAGTTGAAGTTGGCCTTGTTGGTGATCGTAGTGGTTGTTTTGGGCTCCAGATTCGACGAGTCGACCTTGAGATTGCTCAACGCACCCACCACCACGTTGCCATTGGCATCGACGTTGTAGCCCTGCAGATTCTGCCCGGAGCTATTGACGACAAAACCTTCCTTGTCGGTATGGAATGCGCCGGCACGGGTGTAGAGCTTTTCACCGTTGTTGCTGAGCATGAAGAAACCATTGCCGTTGATCGCCAGGTCCAGGCTGTTGGCCGTACCGGTGGTCAGGGAACCCTGGGTGAACTGTTGCGACACGGCGGCGGTGGTTACGCCGCTGCCGACGTTGGTCTGGCCGGACGTACCACGAATGGATTGCGCGTACTGGTCGGCAAATTCCACACGGGAAGACTTGAAGCCGGTGGTCGCGACGTTGGCAATGTTGTTGCCGGTGACGTCGAGACTTTTGTTTGCCGCATAGAGCCCACTAAGACCGATATTGAATGACATGTAACACTCCTACGCCGTCTAGTCGGCTCTAAATTCCGATTGTTTGCACTTTGGACAAAGCGATGCTGCTACCGCCCGCCAGATTAAGAGTCATTTCCCCACCATTGGTGGAAGTGGTCACGCTATTGACCGTGGCCGGCAAGTAAGTGGCCAACGAAGTGCCCTTGCCATCAATACTGCCGCTCGCGACAAAGCTGTAGTTGCCGGCAGGTGCCGCTACGCCGTCACTGTTGGTGCCATCCCACGTGAAGCTCGTCTTGCCGGCGGGCTGGGTACCCAAGTCCACCGTGTCGACCAGGTTCATGCTGGTGTCGTAAATCTTGACCGTCGTGGCGGTAGAAGACGCTGGAACCACAACCGAACCGGTCATGCCCTTGGTGGTGTCGACCGCTGTGGAACCTGCCTCCACGATCACCGAACGGCCAACCAGGGAAGACGCCTGCAAGGCTTGCGACGACTTGTAGCTGGTAGCAATCGAATCGACCGTCGAGGTCAGGTTCTGCATGCTTTCCAGGCTACTGAACTGCGCCAGCTGGGCGACGAACGCCGTGTTGTCCTGCGGATCCAGTGGGTTCTGGTTCTTCATCTGCGTCACCAGCAACTGCAGGAACGCATCCTTGCCGAGCGCGGTACCGGAGTTGGTCGCGGTCGGCGTGGGGTTCTGCAATGCACTGATAAAACTGCTTGATACGTCTTCAACGGCCATTTGTTTCGCCCCTTATCACTGACCGAGGGTCAGGACTTTCTGCATCATGGTTTTGGCGGTATTCATGAGTTCCGCGTTGGTCTGGAAAGACCGACTGGCAGAAATCATGTCAGCCATTTCTTCGACGACATTGACGTTGGGGTAGTAAACGTACCCGTCCTTGTCGGCGGAAGGATGATTTGGCTCGTAACGCGCTTCGAGGTTGGAGGCATCTTCGATAATTCCGGAGACCTGCACGCCCTGCCCGGCTTCGCCCTGATCCTGAAACAACGAACCGCCGCCGCTGTTGCCCTGCCCTTGCATCACGGTGGCGAACACCGGGTGACGCGCCCGGTAAGTCTGATCCATGCTCGAAGACACGGTTTCGGCGTTGGCGATGTTACTGGCGGTGGTGTTCAAGCGAGTGGTCTGCGCACTCATGCCACTGCCGGCGATGTTAAAAACGTTGGCTAGAGACATGAATTACTCTCCGCGAAGGGCTGCAACCAGCCCTTTGAATTTGCTGTTGAGCAAGGTGAAGCTGGCCTGGAAACCAATGGCGTTCTCGGCATAACTGGCCTGCTCGACCTGGGCGTCCACGGTGTTCTGATCCAGCGACGGTGCCGAAGGTGTGCGGTACATCAGCGAACCGTCGGTGTTGCCCACGCCGTCAGCTTCGATATGGCGACTGTTGGTCTTGTTCAGCGCAAAGGTGCCGCTCTTGACCTTGTCGTTTTCAGCGGCCAGCACGGAAGAGAACTCCAGATCACGAGCCTTGTAATTTGGCGTATCGGCGTTGGTGATGTTATTGGCCAGCACTTCAGCACGCTTGGCGCGGAAGTTGAGGGCCTGCTCATGGATACCTAACGCTTTATCGAAGCTGATGCTCATGTCGGGAAACCTTTACCGGTTGACCAGATTTTCGTATCAGTGACAAAGCAATCAGCGTGCCAGTTCTGAAATCCCCGTAAACCAAGGGCCGGAGGCCTGTCATGGCACGGCAATGTCAGAAAAGCGGCAAGGTGTTTCCGCTATCCGGGGCAAATGCGGCAAACCGAGCGCCGTAATTTTGCCATTGCCGCACTCGCTCCAACAAACAGGATCCGGCGAAAGAAAAAGGGACCCGAAGGTCCCCTTTTTAATCGATCAGGCCAATCTACTTGGTCTGGTAGATGATGCCCGGGCTGCACTGAACCATCTGGTAATGATCCGGCAAACCGTTGAGCGCTTCGGAGGCGCCCAGAAAAAGATAACCGCCGCGCTTGAGCGTGCCGTGAATGCGTAACAGGATGTCTTTTTTCACTTCGGCAGAGAAATAGATCAACACGTTGCGGCAAAACACGATATCGAACTTGCCCAGGCTCGCGTAGCTGTCCAGCAAATTGAAGGCGCGAAACTCGACGCGACTTTTGATCGGCGCCTTGATCACCCAGCGACCCGGAGTCTTGACATCGAAATAACGCTGCAAGCGGTCCGGAGACAAGCCCCGGCCAATCGCCAGGCTGTCGTACTCGCCCGACTTGCAATTGGTGAGCATCAGACCGGACAGATCGGTGGCAACGATCTGCACACCCGCCTTGAGTTGCCCCGGATTGCTGCGCTCGAACTCATCAATGGTCATCGACAGCGAGTACGGTTCCTGACCGGACGAACAGGCTGCCGACCAGATACGCAAACGCTGGCCGGGGGCCGCCTTGATGGACTCCGGCAGCACCTTGTTCTTCATGACTTCGAACGGATAGGTATCCCGAAACCACAAGGTTTCGTTGGTGGTCATGGCATCCACGACCTGCTCGCGCAAACCGCTGCGAGGCTGGGCCTGAATGCGCTGAATCAACTCACCCAGGGATTTTATGCCCTGTTGCTCCATCAGCTTGTTGAGACGGCTGGAAACAAGGTACTGCTTGTTCTCACCCAGCAGGATGCCACAGGCTTTTTCCAGAAAGACCCGGAACTGTTCGAAATCCAAATTACCCGTAGACAAAGATGCCGCCTCTCAAATCATGTGAACCACCAGGGACGACGTCCCCAGGGTCTGTTGCCGTTCAGCACAAGCCGCGTCGCCGGGCCGGGCCAAAGCGCCAACCTTAACTGTTATCTGCTGCCTTGATCCGATCCACAACCCTGGCTGCGAGATCATCAGGTCGGAACTTGGCAAGGAAGTCATCTGCACCAACCTTCTTCACCATAGCCTGATTGAACACGCCGGACAGAGAAGTATGCAAAATGATGTGGAGCTTTTGCATCCGAGGGTCATTACGAATCTCGGCAGTAAGTGTGTAACCGTCCATCTCCGGCATTTCGATGTCGGAGATCATCATCAAAAATTCTTCTTCGGGCTTCTTGCCCTCATCGACCAGCTTGCGCAGGTATTCCAGTGCCTGTCGACCGTCGTTCAGCGCCACGACCTCAACACCGACCGTTTGCAGGCAACGACTGACCTGTTTGCGCGCCACCGAAGAATCATCGACGGTCAAAACCTTGAGCGAAATAGCCTTGTGCTGGGTTTCCGTATCGATCACACCGGCAGAAACCGCCTCGGAAATCGGCGCCACTTCAGCAAGAATCTTCTCGACGTCGATAATTTCCACCAACTGATTATCGACCCGGGTAACGGCCGTCAGGTAATGATCGCGACCCGTTCCTTTGGGTGGCGGATGAATCTCTTCCCAGTTCATGTTCACGATGCGTTCGACCGAATGCACCAGGAAACCCTGAACCTTGGTGTTGTATTCCGTAATGATCACGAAGGTATTGTCCAGACTCATTTGTCCGGACGAGCCTGTCGCCATGGCCAGATCGAGGATTGGAATCGTTCCCCCGCGAATACTTGCCACGCCACGCACGATGCGGTTGGATTTGGGCATCACGGTGAGCTTGGGGCATTGCAGCACCTCCTTCACCTTGAACACGTTGATCCCATACAGTTGCTTGCCGTCGAGACGGAACAACAACAGCTCAAGGCGATTCTGCCCAACCAGCTGTGTGCGCTGGTTCACCGAATCCATTACACCGGCCATGCTCCGACTCCCCTTCAAAAGCAACCGATCACCACTCCACCCCATTTGGGAAGCGGCACGGCCCTTGCTTTTTATACGTTATGAACACAGAAACGACAATTTCCCGACACATATCTTTCAGAAAACGCAGCCTGCTCTGTGTAATGGCAGCATTGTGCCTGTTTAGTCTGGCCGGTTTCAGCCGCGCCGACACTTTCACACTGCCTGAACAGCTTATCGGCGTCACTCAAGGGTTTCTTGAATTCACTGTTGAAGACTATCTTGCGACCAATCAAATCGAAGGCCGTTCGGAAATCGAGGTCAAGCAGCTGGATCCTCGTACACGCATGCCTTTTTGCGACAAGGATTTGACAGCATCACTGGAAAGCCCGAAGCCCGTGGGTCGCGTCAACGTCAAGGTTCGCTGCGAAGGCACGTCGCCCTGGACGGTGTTCGTGCCCGCCCAGGTGCATTTGTTTCGCAACGTCGTGACGGCTGTGCGCCCGCTCAAGCGTGACAGTCTGGTCAGCGAAGACGATGTCGCCCTGCGCGAGCGCGACATCGGCCAACTCGGGCAAGGTTTTCTCACTTCGCTGGATCAGGCCGTCGGGCAAAAAACTGTCCGACCGGCGGTTATGGATCAGGTTCTTTCCCCGACCTATCTGGAACAGCCGCAACTCATCCATAAAGGCGATCAGGTGGTAATTATCGCGCGCAGCGGCACCCTGGCGGTACGCATGCCAGGCGAAGCCTTGTCGGACGGCGGACTCAACGAGCAGATTCGCGTGCGCAACCTCAACTCGAAAAGGGTCATAAAAGCCAGCGTCACCGGCCCCGGCCAAGTGGAAGTGCCTATGTAAATAGCAGGTGAAATAACTGACTGCTGGTAGAGAACGCTGGTTTTTTCTAGACTGCGAAACAAGTCCCGTGATGTGAGGTCCATTCTCACGTGCGTTTCACATGCATTTCGCATTCGGACTAAAGTTTTCGTGGATTTGGTCGAAACCATGGCAAGCGTCCAAATACCCAGAGGTTTTTTATCATGGTCATTGATTTCAGCAGGCTGAACAACGCGCCATCGGTGGGCAGTACATCGCGCACCAGCAACACCAAGGAAACCGGCAAGACCGAATCTGCCTCTACCGGCGCAGCAGTTGAAGCTGGCAAAACCGGAGAATCCGTTCATTTGAGCGGCGAGGCTCAGCAGTTGAAAAAAATCACCGATACGTTGCGCGATCAGCCTGCTGTCAACAGCGCCCGAGTGGCGGAATTGAAGCAGGCAATTGCAGATGGCAGTTATCAGGTGGACAGCAATCGGGTAGCCAGCAAGCTGCTCAATTTCGAAGCCCAACGCTAGCCCGGTGCTCGCGGTGGATTTTCTGGACGCTTAAAAACCAGAGCATGCGATGCAAGACACTACTTTGCTGCAACTGATCACCGATGATTTTGTGCCCGCCCGGCAATTGCTGGAGCTTTTGCAGGCCGAATCGATTGCCCTCCACGGTCGCGACATGGCCGAGATGGAGCATATCCTCGCGCAGAAACAGGCGATGGTGATCCTGCTGGAGCAGCATGGCCGCAAGCGCAGTCAGTTGTTGGTCGCCATGGGCTTGAGTCCGGATCGCAAAGGATTGGTCGAGCTGGCAAGTCATTCGGCGGTCGGCGAAGAACTGGTCAAGGCCGGCGATGAACTGAGCGCGCTGATTGTGCAATGTCAGGCGGCAAACGAAAATAATGGTGGCTCGATTCAGCATCAGCAAATCACTACGGCTCATCAGTTGCGAATCCTGACTGGCGATACCCCAACGCTTTATGACAGCCGCGGTTCGACATCAGGGCGCGCCAAGCCAAGACCGTTAAGCCAAGCGTAATTTCTGTATCAAGGCGCTTTGCATGCTGGCAAAATGCCCATCATTGCGTTGCTGTCGTATTTTGCCTGGAGATGGAAAAAAGTGAATGGCTCAAGCGCGGAAGATGCTCCGCAGCCCCCAAAGGTTTTAACTACACCTTTGGAAATTGCCGCCAACCTGCGGCAGTTACTTGAAAGTCATGATCCGTTGATCATTACCTTTCATGAGCGCACCCAGCGTTTTCAAAGCTACCTGATCGAGGTAGATCGCGAAGCCAACACCATGGCCCTGGACGAAATGATCCCTCGTGACGGTGAACGCTTCCTGACCAGCGGCGAGCCCTTTCGTGTCGAGGGCTTTCATGACGGCGTGCGGATTGCCTGGGAAAGTAGTGGCCAATTGACCATATCGGACAATGACGGCCAGCGACTTTACCGCGGCGCGCTGCCTGACGAAGTCATTTATCACCAGCGTCGCAACGCCTTTCGTGCAGCGCTCAAGCTCGCCTCACTGGTTAACGTTGAAATCGGCGGTGACAGGCTCAAGTCGCCTCTGGGCGGTAAACTGCTGGATATTTCCGCGACCGGCTGCAAGCTGCGCTTTGAAGGCGACATCTCGGAACGCATACAGCTGGGCCAGGTCTATGAGCGGTTTGCTGCGCAACTGCCCTTTGGCACCATGACTGCGCCTGTGGAACTGCGTTACCTGCATTATGAAGAAAGGGTCAACATCACTTTCGCCGGCGTGCGCTTCCATAATATGAGCGGGCTGGTACAGCGCCAGGTCGAACGTTTTGTCTACCAGTTGCAGCGTGAAGCGCGCCGCTTCGACAAAGACGACGACTTCTGAGCAGTATCTTTCCGGGCGAAACACGCAGCATAAAAAAGGCGATTGCGCTCCATCCGCAATCGCCTTTTTTTGTGCCTTCAAATCAGCAGATGCGCCGCCCATCAGACGGCGCCTTTTGCTTCAAGGCCGATTGATCTCCTCGCCTTCCAGCTCTGCCGTTGCTTGCGGTTTAGCTGCCGTTGCAGGCTCGTCCTGCGCAGCAGTTTCAGTTGCCGACTCGACAGGCTCTTCGGGCGTAACGTCCGGATCGACCGTCGTCTGCATCTGGTCCTGAACCACCTGCTCATCAACCCTCGGGTCAAGTGCCACAACCAATGGCGAACTGGACATGCTGTCCGGCATTGCCACGTGGTGCAGCGGAGCATTGTCGACCTGGTGAATGTGGGTCACAGCCTTCGGCCGGATCAGCACCACCAGAACCAGCCCGGCAAAACTGACAAACGCATAAAGCATGTTGCCACCGAACATCTTCATCAAGACGCCTGCTGCCAGCGGACCGATGCTCGCGCCGATACCGTAAGTCATCAACAGCATCGCCGTCAGCGACACCCGGCGTTCGCCCTCAACGTGGTCATTGGCAAAGGCCACGGCCAGTGGATACAAGCAAAACTGCACCAGTGAGGCAACGAAGCCAATGATGAACAGCGCTTCGATTGGCACGCTTGGCAGTACCGCCAACGGCAATGCGGCGACAGCCAGCACGCCGGCAAAACCGCGCATCAACCTTGCACGATCATAACGGTCAGACAGCAGACCCAGCGGCCACTGCACCAACAGCCCGGCCAGAATGCAGAAGCCCATGAACAAACCGACCTGCTCGGTCGACAACCCCTGCTCCGCCGCATACACCGGCGCCAGACCGTAAAAAGAGCCGATGATCAATCCAGCCCCCAAGACCGTGGTCAACGATTGCGGCACACGTCCGATGAAAAACCGTGGCTCCAACGGCGCCGGGTGCATGGGTGCCGGGTGAATGCTGCGGGTCATGGCCACCGGCACCAGACACAGCGCAAAGCACATGGCGACCAGCATCAGCAGCTCAAGGCCCAGTTGTGGATGGATAACGAGGATCAACTGGCCGAGTACCAGGCCAAGGTACGAGGCGATCATGTAACCGCTGAACACCTTGCCCCGTTGCCTGGCTTCTGCCTGCTCGTTGAGCCAGCTTTCGATGACCATGTACTGGCACATCATACCCAGGCCGACAATCATCCGCAGAAACAGCCAAGCGGGCAGGTAATCGATCAATCCGTGGCCCAGGACGGCTGCGCCGACAATGCCCGCACAGGTTGCATACGCGCGGATATGGCCAACCCGGCCGATCAGCCGGTGACCAATCTTGCCGCCCAGCACCAGACCAAAATAGTTGGCGGCCATCAGCGCACCGACCCACAGGCTGTCCACCTGATCAGCCGCCAGTCGCAACGCAAGGTAGGTGCTTAAAAGACCCGAGCCGATCAACATCATCAGCGAAGCAAAGTAGAGCCCTTGAAAAGATTTCCAGATTTGGCGCATCGACTTTCCAAAAATAAGCAGTCACCCGCACGGGGTGACCGCAAAACAGCGATTCTTAAGCCTGGGCGGCCAGAACACGCCGCTCCCAGGGGGTAATTTCGTCGAAAAAGCTGGTCAGCTCCATCGTCTTCGAAGCGATGTAGCCTTCGATGAACTCATGACCAAACAGTTCCTTGGCCAACTGACTGCGTTTCAGACGTTCCAAAGCAGCATGCAGGGTACATGGCAGTGACAGATGGTCAGGCACATGAATTTCCCCTTGCACGGCGGCCTCAGGTTCTAACCCGTGCTCGATGCCATAGAGGCCTGCAGCAAGGCTCGCCGCAATCGCCAGATACGGATTGGCATCAGCCCCTGGCAGGCGATTTTCGACGCGTCGTGCGTCTGGCGTACTGGCGGGGATGCGCAGGCCGGCGGCACGATTATCATGGGACCAGCACGCGTTATTGGGCGACGCGAATGGATGACACAGTCGTTGGTAGGAATTCACATTGGGCGCGAACAATGCCGTGAGATCCGCCATGCAGGCCTGCTGACCACCCAGAAAATGCCGAAACATGTCGGTCGGCAAGCCATCATCCGAGGTGAACACGTTGCGGCCCGACGCAGAGTCCACGACGCTCTGGTGGATGTGCATCGAACTGCCCGGCGTATGCGCCAACGGCTTGGCCATGCACACCACGATCAAGCCATGCCTGAGTGCCACTTCCTTGAGCAGATGCTTGAACAGGAATGTCTGATCGGCCAATAGCAAAGGATCGCCGTGCCACAGGTTGATCTCGAACTGACTCACACCCATTTCATGCATGAACGTATCGCGGGGCAAATCCAGCGCGGCCATGCAGGCATAAACCTCAGTGAAAAACGGCCGCAAGCCATTATTTGAACTGATGCTGAAAGCGGAAAAACCTTCCTCCCGGCGACCATCCAGACCGGCTGGCGGCACAAACGCGTGAGTCGGATCCGGATTGGGAGCGAAGACAAAAAATTCCAGTTCAGTTGCCACCACTGGCGACAAACCGTGCCTGGCATAGCGCGCGATCACCGCCTTCAATTGCCCTCGTGTCGACAGACTGCAGGGCTGCCCGCTCAGTTCTTCAGCATCACAGATCGCCAAGGCTCGCGGCTCTGCGCTCCACGGCAGGCGATGAATCTGCTGCGGGTCGGCGATCATCGCCACGTCACCATCATCGCTGCCGTAAAACCGCGACGGCGGATAGCCGCCCATGATGCATTGCAGCAATACACCTCGGGCCATTTGCAATCTGCGCCCTTGCAGAAACCCTTCGCCAGTCATCACCTTGCCGCGGGCAATGCCATTCAAATCGGGAGTAACACATTCAACTTCATCAATGCCCATCAATCGCTTCGCGAGTGAAATGTGGCCATCGCTGGTCATGACTCGAATCCTTCGTTTTTGTGCAGGCCGACTCTGCGGCAAGGCGTACAAAATACGCACCAGCCGTTCGGAATTTCAAGCACTCAATGCTCGTCTACAAGACTTCAGGCAAACGGAGCAGCGAACATACGCCAAAAAACCAGTGGCGCTGGGGCCTCCAACTGCTGGAATACGGAGCCTGTAGTTCCCCGGCGAAGCGACAGGTGCTGCGGGAATGGGTGCTGAAGGGGGTACATCTGGATGAATGCCGAGCGGCCTGATTGACTTTGATTTGCCTGGGTATTGATCCGGAGCTCCTCGACGCAGAGGTCAAGGAGCCAGGACCGCTGAATCAGATCCGGAAGTACCCGACACACGAGTCAAACGGCAGGCGCTTGAGTTCGACCTTGTTCAGATCCAGCACTTCACGCAGCGCGCTCGTTTCACCGGGGAAGTTCCGATAGGCAACTTCATCCAGCACCACGATGGCACCTTTAGGCATGAAAGGCAGGAACGTTTCCAGAGCCACTTTCGTGGATGAATAGAGATCGGTGTCGAGAATCAGCATTGCCACCACCAGGTCCGGGCGCGTCTTGGGGAACGCCGGAACGGTCTCCATGATGTCACCCTTGATGATCTCGCAACGCGGGATGCGGTTGACCGGGCGCACCAGGTCATTGGCATCGATCATGTCCTGAATGATTGACTCATCGGTATCAGAAAACATGCTCTCATTGATGTCAGTCGGATCTTCTTTAGCATCGATACTCGCAAAACCGGAGAAGGTATCAAAACCGATGATGGAACGATTGATCGCGTAGGGTTCAAGAATCATCGACAGCTGCATGTACAGCATCAACGAGTTGCCCTTGTACACACCGCACTCGATGATGGCGCCCGGAATATCCTGGACCATCTTGAACAACTCGATTCGCGACAATGCAGCAGTTACGGCAATTCGGTTGGCAAACACAAAAGGTGCATCAGCCACGTATTGGGAATCTACCCGCTTGAGTACGTCAGCACGTTTTTCGTTGTACTCGGCCTCGGGTCCCGTTAGGCGCCGCTTGGTCATTGGTTGACTCCCTGAAAATGCGAAAAATCGCTGACATGAATAAGATCTTTGAATCCTGCTTCGGTGTCTTTAACGCCACTATCGACATTCACCGCACCGTTTCCAGCGAGCAGGTCACCAATATGAACGAGCCTGAAGTCGACACTGAAACGGGTCTGTTCGGTGTGATTTGCTACCGTGCCATGGAGATGCGCGCCCGAAAACGTAATAATCTCACCAGCGTTGGCAGCAATCCGGATTTCGGAAAGAGTGGATATCTCTTCAAGAGGAACCGGATGAACGCGAACTTCCTCCTTCACGTTTTCCTTGGCGAGGAAACGCTGGACATTGATCCAGTCGGACAGATTCCATTCGGCAGAAGAGTTTTTTACCGGGGTGGAAAAGTACCCAGGGTTGATCATCATCGTCTGGTCCGGCTGGATCGTATAAACCGGCATCCAGGTGTTGATTTGACAAGCCAGGCTGCCATACCACGTATCCCGATGCGGTTTGTAGGCGTAGCTGACACCTGCATGGAGATAGTTGTAATTGGGCACAACACGAATACGCGGCACATCAAATAGATATTCAGCAGGGTCGGCGCCTATTTCCACAACGAAACGGCGGATCATATCCTTGACCTCCAGGCAGTTAGTGAACTGTCCCTTGAGGCGAGTAACCAGCGTCACGAATTCTTCAACAGGCATCATCGTATGCAGCGCCTGATGATTGGTTTCACCGTCAAACGCTTGCGTAATGCTGTGCCGCGCGAAGTCGCACAGAGCGGTGGGTGCCTGAAGATTGGTATTCAGGAAAATGTCACCGGAATAAACTTCGTTCCGGAAGTCTTTTTTGTTTTGGAGCTGGTTGATATACAAATTCACGGTTGTCTTCCTTAATTCCTGCACTAACTCAATCATCGGCTGGAGCCAGACAAACTTAAGCGTAGCGAGGTGCCAGCCTGGCTACTGCTGACTCGCTGTTCACGGCAGGTAAATGCTGAATAATCCGCCACCAAGACTGCCGCCATTTGCGATTTCGATTCGGCCCCGAATGCCGTTGCGCTCATGGCTCTCGGCAATACGCGCAGCAAAATAAAGACCCAGGCCAGTACTGCCGCTGGCTTGATTGATGCCTTGGACGTAGTCAGACTGGCGCTCGACCAAAAATAGCGGGTAGCCGGGCCCGTCATCGTTGATGGTTATTACCAGCTCATCAGCCTCCTCCCCGACACTGATCACCACCGCTCGGCGGGCAAAACGAATAGCGTTGATGATAATGTTGGCCACGACCGAACCGATCAATTCACGATCAAAGAATCCCAGCGGGTTTGAGCTGTTCATTTCAAACGTGGCGGTGATCCCGCGGCTGCTTATCACCTCATGATGCAGTGCCAGCTGTGCCTCGATAAAGTCATCGAGCTCGTGATAATCCGGGCGCAATGGCAACTGATTGACACCCAACTTGTACAAACCAAGCAGCTGCACCAGCATTCCATTCAAATTGGCGAATTCATAGTCGATCACGCCGTGTTCGGGAGTATCGCGCTGCGCATCGGTAAGCCGGTCTGACCATTGGCCGTGCGCCTGCATCAGCGTCGCGAGGGCGTTTTTCATGTCATGCACTGTGGATGCAATAACCAGGGAAAAATCAAGACCGGTATCCATTTCGCTCATGCGCCAAATGCCCTGCTTTGTAATTTTTGGAATCGGTCATATCGCGGATCGCTGTCAGGCATATTGCCGACCATTTTCAGGCAGGTCTGACATTCCTGTAAGTTGGCAGCGTCCGGAGCCGCACCCTTGGCATGCAGCAATGATTGCGCCAGGTTCAACGCGATACTGATGTTCTTGGGTTGCAGGGCCAGCGCATTGCGGAACAAATCCCGGGCTTCGGGCAGGCTACCTGCCTTGTAACTGCGAACGCCCTGTAGATTGAGATCCATTGCTGCTTTCCCGGCACCCAGAATCGCAGGGTCGTCGGTCTGCTTGGCGATACTTTGCATAACCACCGGGTCATCGCCGTATATCTCGGCGCAGCTTTTAAGCACACCGGCACCGGCATCCTCCTGCCCCAGCTTTTGTAGTTGCGCGGCAACTACCAAGGCCGCATCAGCACTTAGAAACTGTTCCATACCCTGAAGTCGTCCCATTGCATCTTCAGTCAATTTTGCTGCAGCTTCAGGATCTGACAATTGCAGGCTGGTGGCCTTCATCAAACGGGTCCGCACCTGGAGCCCCTGATCGCTGCCATGCTCCTTGGCGACCTCACTCAGCGTCTGGTTCAGCTCCACCCTGGATCGCGAATCGAGACCCTGATCGCCATTCTTGCTTATCAATGCCTGGGCGAATCCCAAATTAGCTTCTGGATCCTTGAACCGGGAATGTTGCCCCTGAGCTACTGCATGCCGATAAGCTTTGGAAGCACTTTCGAAATCTTCGTTATCAAGGGCCAACTTGCCGAGCAAGCGTTGACGTCGCACAGCCAACGGCGACAAACGCACGGCAGCCTCCAGCACCTCCTGCGCACGCTTGGAATCGCCACGGGCCACCAATACATCGGCGAGCCCATCGTAGAGCGCCGGCATTGTCGAAAACGCTTTCAATGCTTGCTCGAAGACCAACTGGGCTTCGCTGACCTTGTTGCGCTTGAACAGCAGATTGCCCAGTGCTGCATAAGCCCACGGGGTGGCGCGGTCGGCGAGAATGCTTTTGAGAAAGGTTTCCAGGGCATCATGCTGATTCAGGTCGCGCAGAGCATCGGCCTTGTAGCGCAAACATAAAGGCGCGTATCTCTGATCCTGATTTATAAGATCTGTGCAGGCTGCCAATACTTCAGCGGGCTTGCCTCGGTCCAGGGCCTGCAGGATAGGCTTGAGCAGGCTCTTGCGCTGGACAAGCTTTTCGAGGCGCTGGGCCAGGCCTGCACGATTGAACGGCTTGGTCAGATAAGCGTCCGGCTCCCATTCAAGCGCGCTCATGACCATCGCCTGACTGTTTTCGGCAGTGACCATGATGAACACGCTTTCATGGCTCAACAGCTTGTCGACCATGAGGTCTTCCAGCACATGCTGACCGTTTTTCTTACCGTCACCGAGATTGAAATCGTGCAGGACAAAATCGTAGCGCTTCTGCGCACACATGCGCAGCGCTTGCTCGCCAGTGTCAGCAGTGTCGACATCCTTCACGCCCAGCTCGCGCAACATCGATCTGACCGAACTTCGAAAGTCAGAGAAATCATCGACGATAAGAAAGCTTTTTTGGTTGTACGCCAGCATCGAGATTCCTGTCGCGAGGAGTCAAAAAAAGGTCATTCTCTACCTCGATGCAAGAACGGTTCCAGCTGAGCGAGCTTCCTGTTTCTGATTTCCTGTTCAGGGCAATTCGGGACAAGGCATTTGATCGAGCCCAACATTGATATGACGGAACATAATATTTCCGAGCGGAAAAACAAAACCCCTGAACGCGTAAGCGATCAGGGGTTCTGCAATTCAATCTTGACGATGACCTACTCTCACATGGGGAAACCCCACACTACCATCGGCGATGCATCGTTTCACTGCTGAG